>NZ_NPDR01000007.1 GCF_002811765.1 Leptospira saintgironsiae
GAAGGATCTACTGTGTATGGGGGCTATTGTTTTGAAAAAGATCTCCCCACCCAATCGTAGCGACCCATAGGGAGCTAGATTCCCGAAGGGTGACTGAGCACAGCGAAGTCAAATTCTTAATCAGCACCATAAACTTCAATCCCCACCCTTCTTTGGGTGGGGGCCGGTACGGTGGTACACACAAAATTTTCGATCAAACGATTCGTGCTGATTCAATCTCTGCACTCGTTTGGCATCGATTCTCTCTGCCACCGACTCGTTGAAAACGGTCATCTTCTCGCTCCCTATGGGTCGCTGCGAAGGGGGCCAGGCCGGTGGTACCCAGAGTCTCGCACACATCCAACGCCCGTATCACAATCCCAAACAAAAATCAACCGATTTTCCCCTACCGATCCATGTTGGAATTCCAACATGGATTTTAGTTGCAAAACAAATCCCTAATCTTCTCCACCTACCACATGTTTCGCATAACGTATAACAGGTTGTCACACGTATTCGTACAAAAAATTCAGCTGTTATTAATAACAATTGTTTTACATAAAACGATCCATTCGTCCCCCGATACAATCTCTTTGTCCCTAATACATTGACTAGTTTTCAAACCTGGAGTAAACTCCCGCGTATGCGAATCCTAATCGTAGAAGATGATATATTGTCCTCTCGCTGTTTGGAAATTTTAGCGAAAGAATTTCTGAATGAAAGGATACAAAGTATCCATACAGTTTCCGATCCGGAATCTGCCGCAGAATTTATACGCAAAAATCCTTTAGATCTATTATTCCTGGATATAAATCTACAAGGAAAAACTGGTTTTAAACTTTTAGAAATCGAAAGCAGAAGTTTTTTCCAAACGATCATAGTATCTTCTGAAAGAGATAACGCAGTAAAAGCTTTTGAATTTTCCGTGTTGGATTTCCTACCAAAACCGATCACGAGAGAAAGATTCGGAATTTCTATCCAAAGATATCTTTCCTCTCATCCGAATATATTCTCTCCGAAAGGAATTCCTCTCAAAAAAGAAGAAGGGATCAATCTTATCGAACCTGGAAATATTATATTCGCAAGATCAGAAAGAAATTACGCCAGATTATTCACCAAAGACGGAGGCGTGGAGAAGGTCCGAAAGACATTAGACCAACTCCAAAAAGACCTGGAAGCCCATGGATTTTTCAGAGCACACAGAAGTTATTTGGTTCGATTAGAAGAAGTCAAAAAAATCTTATTCAAAACACCTACCACCTATCGATTACTACTTCATACCGATCATAGTATCCCCGTTAGTCGATCTCAAGGAAGTAAACTTCTCTCATTATTCAAAAATTCGAATCATAAGGTTTTAGGTCTGCCGTGAAACATTTCTACGTAGCTATTCGATTTAGGACCAAAAACTTTATATTATTTATAAAGAAACATTTTCAGATCTTAAGAGAAGTTAGAAGTAACGAAGAATTCATCCGATCCGCTTACTTCGAAGTATATTTAATACTCAGATATCTTTTCCCATTTCTATTCGTAGTTTATATTCCTTTTGCAGTTTTAGATTGGGCAGATTTTCTAAAAAATTCTGGATACTTTCCACTCTTGATCTATAACTCAGTTTTTATTCCTGGCTGTTTTCTTTTTACTGCACTTTTAAATTCTCCAATTCTCAAAAGTGAAAACGGCAGAAGATGGCTCACAGTAGCGGGAACCTTATTCTTAACTTCTGCAGGAACAGCGATGAACCTGCTCATCTTTCAGTTTGGGACAGATATTTCTCTATTTGCATTTACCCAACTAGGAATTGCAGTACTCCTTCGTTATCCTGATAAAACGAAGAAGGTTATCTACTTCACAAATTACGCAGTATTCTTCGCAGCCATGTTCTGGTTGGAAAAGAACTCATCATTCCTGATCCAAAATTTTTTCTTCACAATGGTTATGACGATTCTATTAGATCTGATCAGCTTTCTCACCAAAGTGAATTCATTTCATAAAGAACAATCTATCCGAGATCTGAATCGTAAGTTAGTGATGGAATCTATTAAAAAATCTGAAATTTTAAGAATAGCGATCCATGATCTTAAAAGTCCTGTCACCGGGATCTTGAGTTTGGTAGGGCTTTATACAAGAGAACCAAGTCATATTCCTACAAATCGGGTTGTTTCTTCTTATGCAGATCCTCCTGAAATTCTGGATCATATAGACAGAACTTCCCGTAAAATTTTAGAATCGATCGAAGATGTTCTATATCTGGCAAGTTCAGGAGATGCGGAAACGATTGAGAACCAAACCCAAAAATTAAACCCTGAATTATTATTAAAATCAGTAACCTGCAATCTTAATTTTCTATTCACCTCAAAGAATATAAGAGTAGAAGATAACCTTTCTGAGTATAATTTCTACTTCCAAGCAAATCCACAGATACTGTATAGAGTATTCGACAATTTACTAAGCAACGCCGCCAAATTCTCTCCTGAAAATTCAGAAATTTCTCTCAAAAGTGAACTCATCACAGAAACGTATGAGAAAATTCTAATTATCAAAATAGAAGATTCAGGACCAGGATTCCAACCCGAAGACGAAAAAGATATGTTTAGGGAATTTTCTATTCTTTCCGCAAAACCTACTGGCTCCGAATCCTCAAGTGGGATCGGACTCGCGCTGGCCAAAAAGTTATTAGATAGAATGGGAATTCGTATCCGCCTAGGTAACTCCGAACGACTCGGGGGAGCCCAGGTAATATTAGAATTTCCGCAATCAAAAGCGAAATAGGGAGTTAAGAACTGGAGGCAAATCAAAATGAAAGATGTGAAGAGAATTTGGTTGGGAGGAATAGTACTAGCGTTATCCGTAACGTCATTCTACTGTAGCCCAGACCAAAATACGAACAATACACAAGACCTGGCTTTATTAGGGGGACTTTTAGAAACTCCTGAAAAAGGAGCAGGTAATCTGGCAGGGTTAGACAACGCGGATCCAAAAGCCCAAAATATTTTGGATGATTTAACAAGTGTTGTCTATGGATCTTACGATGTAGTGTATATTCCGGGCGCAGTTTGCGGCAACGGAACCCCTTACAAAATATTCGTGGATCGTGCAGACGGGATCTTAGATTGGATCTTAGGATATTCAAGCAGACTTCTAGTGTATATGGAGCCTGGAGGAGCTTGTTGGGATTACGAAAGTTGCACCGGGCAAACAGGTATCAGAGGGGCCGCGAATCCAAACGGTATTCCTGATAACCATATGAACTTTGGAGCATTTATAGATCCGAATGTTCCTGGCGGAAGTCCAAACGCAGTGATCTCTCCGATCATATTAAGGAACCATCCTACTGGACAGAATGTAAAAACTTCTAATTGGAACAAAGTTTTCATTCCTTATTGCACAGGAGATGTCTATGCAGGCAATAAGGTGGCAACTTATTCGGATCCAACCGGGCAAAATCCTCCAATCACCTATCGTCACGTAGGTGCGAAAAACATGGAGCTTGTAATCAATTGGTTGAAGAATAATTTTAATAAACCAAAAGAGATGTTTGTTTCCGGATGTAGCGCAGGTGGAGCAGGCTCCATGATCAATTATCACTTCATTAGAAAAGCTTTAAGCCCTTCTAAAAGTTATCTATTGAATGATTCCGGCCCAATCTTCCCTGCTCCTGGATTTGGGAACCAATGGCCTTTACAACAAAAGATCAAAGATGCTTGGAATACAGAGTATTTTATAAGCAAGGCTCAACCTGATTTCCCTTCCGTGGATATTCGCGCGGATTATGGAAAGATCAGTGAAGCGTTAGCTCAAAAATACCCAAATGATAAATTGGCGATCACTCTATTCAGAAGAGATGCCAATTATTCAATGTATTCGTACGCAAGATTCTATGGATTGGATGAAAACAATCCCGCGGATAAAGAATACATCATCGGGACTCTTTGGGCTCAGGATATCGAGAATTTAAAGGCTCAATACGATAGATATCCGAATCTAGAATATTTCATACCGTATTATAGAAGTATCAATGAAAGCCATTGTACTTCTATTGTGGAATTTACTGGAACGGAGATAGAAAATACCGGAATTACACTCGGGACCTTCATCAATGATTATCTACTTGGAAGTTCTACATTCAGAAGTTTTTTCGAAAGTGTGAATCCGAACGATGCAAACGTTACGAATTTCTGGTTCGCGTTAGTTAATCTTCTACTATAATCTCTCTCGGAGAAGGCGGTGATATTGCCGCCTTCCTTTTTTCAATCTATTATTAAGCTGTCTTTTCCTCTTTCAAAGGAACAACATAACCCCAGAAAAGAGCCATTGCAATTCCTGCAATGTACATCCAAATACTGAATATCGCAGAAGGAAGCGCCACCTTAGGTCCAAAAAATTGGATCGCAAGAGTCATACCAAGAGTGGTATTCTGGATCGCAACTTCGATAGAGATCGTTCTCGCTTGCTTCTCCGCAATCCCAAGTACCTTTGGAAAAAGATAACCTGCTATAAATCCAAAAGTATTATGAAGAATGACCGCAAGTCCTACTAAAAGAACCATTTCTATAAAATTCTCCCTGTTCTTATAAGTTACAAAAGCAACTACGAAAACCAAGAAGAGAATCGAGAAAATTTTATAAGGAGTTTCAATCTTCTGAGCAATATTAGGAAACTTATGTTTTACTGCCATACCTATGGAAATCGGAAGCACTATAATCACTACAACAGTCTTGAGCATCTCCACAAAAGAGATCTGCATTACACTTGCGCCGGTTGGATCCAATAAGGAACCGAAAAATGTAACTATGATAGGAGTCAGCAAAGGACAAAGAAGTGTAGAAAGTGCAGTGATCACAACTGCAAGAGCAACATCTCCCTTTGCCAAATAATTAACCAAATTGGAAGTAGTTCCGCTAGGACTAGATCCGACAAGAATGACGCCTAACGCGAGTTCGTATTCCAAACCTAAGATCAATACAACTGCGTAAGCAGCCAAAGGCATGATCACAAAATGACCCAAGGTACCGACCAAAGTTTGGAGAGGAGTTGTAAAAATACGTCTAAAGTCTCCGATTGCTAGCCCGAAACCCATTCCGAGCATTACGATTGCCAAAAGAGCCGGAAGTAGCCCCTTTTCGACTGCACCTAATTGCATGTTTCTCTCCTTAACATAACACCTGTTTTATTATTTTTATCTCCGAGAAGAATCTCGGATTTTCTTTTCGGAAACGTATCTTACTGACCGGAAAGCCCTGAGGTGAAAAGCTTTTTTTCTTTTCAATCTGAACGGGTTCCTAACCCTAAAACCCTAGGATTTTTATCAAATCGTCAAAAGGACCCAATCTACAATTTTTGCCCAGTAACTGTTCTGAATCCAAACTGAAACATTTAGTTTGACATAAAACTAAATGTTTCCTGAAAAGGAATTATTCTCAGACTGGAGGAAAGAATGTCTCTATTATCATTCGCGGCTTCTAAAGTCGGTGTCTTTAAAAGAATATTAGAAAAATGGAAACTATTTAGGTTTAATAGAATGATCCGAAAAAATTGGCCAGTTTATTATAGGCTCGGCCCCAGATTTGAATTTGTATCCGAAGATCTTTTAAAACTGAAGGTCCGATTTCCGTTTAATCATAAAACCAAAGGTTATAATGGACTTCATTTCGGAGGAGCAATCTATGCATTCGTAGATCCATTATACGTATATTCGATTTCTGAAAATTTAGGCCCCGAATATCTTGTTTTGGATACTAAAGCAGAGATTGATTTTCTAAAAGCAAGCAACCAAGACCTGATTATAAAAACAGAAGTTTCTTCTGAAGATATAAAATCTATCCAAGAAGAATGTAGTGCTAAAAAGAAAACAACCCGGATCTATTTTTTGGAAGTTTTAGATCCGAGCGGGCAGAAAATTGCGATCGTCAAAAAGACAATTTATATTAGGAAACTGAATCCTTCTTTTCCCATAACTTCCAGACTATAATTCCTGAAATTATTCCGAACACAAGGAAGACTGCACCTAATGTATATTTCAATTGTAGAATATACCCTATTCCGAAAAGCCAAGCATATAGGGAGAAGATCGCCAATAACCAAATCCGAATTCTGAAATAGAATTTTTTACGAGCAGATACTCCACCCCATTTCCCCCAGAAACCGAAAGGTTGTAACTTGGCCACAAATGCATCCAATACTGGATCCGGAACTGGAGCAGTTAAAAAAGTCACTAAGATAGAAACGATCACACTTCCAAAAGCAGTAAAAAATAAAAGATAATCTGCGTTTACATCCGGATATACTTTATATAAAATTAATGAAAGAACGAGAGCAGTTCCCATTCCTGACAATTCTGTCCAAGCATTTGCTCTCCACCAAATCCATCTTAAAATCTGAGGTAGACCTAAACCAGAAGCCATTGCTAAGAAAAATTTCCAAGCAGATGCAATTGAATTCATCTGAGTCGCAACCAAGATCGCAATTCCAGCCATCAAGACCACTGCAATCCTTCCTGCGATAACTGTTTCTTTGTTTCCTGCATTCGGTTTTAGAAATCTTAAGTATAGATCGTTTACTAAATAACTGGCCCCCCAATTGATATGAGTATCCGCAGTGGACATGAATGCTGCCATCAAACTTACGAATACCAACCCCAAACATCCAGCAGGCAGAACAATCTTCATTAATACTGGATATGCAATCTCTCTATCTGATTGAACAACTCCACCTTCTACTTGGAATAAGTCCGCATCATGCAACGGGAATACAACCAAACATACAAGTCCTGTTAGAACCCAAGGCCAAGTTCGTAGAATAAAGTTTGCGATATTAAACCAAAGGGAGCCTAATTCCGCGTCCTTAGGAGTTTTTGCAGTATGTAATCTTTGAGCTAAGTATCCTGATCCATCTGAATGATATTGGATCCACCATTGTACACCGATGAATATTAGAAAAACCTGAAGAGGCAATCCATGCTCTTCTTCCCCGATCTTTGGCCAAAAAGAAATGATGGATTCTGATTTTCCTGGATATAATATTTCTAATTTAGAATATAGACCTTCTAATCCACCCACATATTGGACTGCGAAGATCGCAAATACGACTGCACCACCGATTCCCAAAGCGAATTGGAATAAGTCAGTCAGGATCACCCCTTGGATCCCACCCATACTACTATAAAAAACTACAACTGAGAAAAGAATAAGAACTGTAAGAGTTGTATTCAAATCTCCTAATATTAAAAAGTTAGGCCAGGCAGCTGAGATGGACCCGAAAACTTCTGCGCCGAGTAATACATTCCAATCTAAGAATGGAGCAGTGATCTTGGACATTGCCTTGAAAACCCAGCCCAATATGATGGAATTAAATAGAATACTTAAGAAGAATGCTTTGGAAGCTCTTAGGATCGCAGCACCTATTCCTGAGTATCTTAATTCTACAAATTCAACATCCGTAAGAACTTCTGCCTTTCTCCAAGAAGCTGCGAAGAAAACTGTAATGATCAAATAGCCAATCGCCCAACTCCACCAGAGCCAGTTCCCACCTACCCCATCCAAGGCAACCATTCCTGTAATAACCAAGGGAGTGTCGGCGGCAAATGTAGTAGCAACCATTGAAGTTCCGAGCCACCACCAAGGAAGTTTTCTGTCTGCGACGAAGTAGGAACTCAAACTTTCTCCGGCCTTAGAGGAAAGAAGAAGCCCAGCCGAAAAAGCGAAAATGATATAGGCTAAGATTAGATACCAATCGATAGGAGAAAAAATGGGGTCCCCCTTCTCCCAAAGAAGGGAGAACTCTCCATAAAGATCGGCCGACTTTCCTTGAAAACAAGGATTCTTTCCCGCCTTCCAGATTTGATTTATCTTGATCCCCTCTCCGAGCCCAAAAAGATGGTAGGCAGCGATGGCAAACATAATCGTCCAAAAGTACGGGGGAACATCTGTAGGATCTCCTGATCGCATCCGGAACGTAGCCGGAAGAATCAAACGTTATCATGAAGAAGGCAACCATGTTGTCGTAGTCGTTTCCGCAATGGGGCATACGACGGATGAACTAGTGGATCTGGCCGATAAGATCACCAAAAATCCTCCTAAGAGAGAGATGGACATGTTATTGTCCACGGGAGAGCAGGTTTCTATAGCTCTTCTTGCAATGGCTCTTTGGGAAGCAGGAGTTCCTGCAAAATCATTCACAGGTTCTCAGATCAAAATGATCACTGACGGGAACTTCTCCAATGCAAAGATCCAAGGAGTGGATCGTTCTAGAATTGATGCGGCGTTAAACGAAGGAAACGTTGTGATCGTTGCTGGTTTCCAAGGGATAGACCAGAACGAAAACATCACTACCTTGGGAAGAGGTGGTTCGGATACTTCTGCGGTAGCGTTAGCTGCTGTACTTGGCGCAAAAGAATGTGAAATTTATACTGATGTGGACGGAGTTTATACTGCGGACCCAAGAGTGGTTCCCCAAGCCACTAAACATTCTCAAATCACTTATGAGGAAATGTTGGAACTAGCAAGCCTTGGCGCTGGGGTTCTTCATTCCAGAAGTGTGGAATTGGGAATGAACTATGATGTGGTCATTCATGTACGTTCCAGCTTTAATAATAATCCGGGGACTTTGGTTGTAAACGAGGACAAAATTATGGAAAAATTGAAAGTAAGCGGAGTTACCGCAAAGAACGACCAAGCCAGAATTACAATCGCGGATGTTCCTGACAAACCAGGACTTGCTGCAGTTCTATTCGGAGACTTAAGCTCCAAAGATATTCTTGTAGATGTGATCGTTCAATCTTCTCCTTATAATGGAAGAAACACTATATCTTTCACTGTTCCTAAAAAAGACCTGGTTCAGGCTCTTCCTATTTTGGAATCCTTCTGTAATTCTCAGGGAGCTAAAAAGCCAGAGATCAATGAAGAGATTTCTATCGTTTCTGCAGTAGGGATCGGAATGAAATCCCATGTAGGAGTGGCTGCTCAAATGTTCAAAGCTTTGGCAGAAAAAGAGATCAATATTGAAATGATCTCCACTTCAGAGATCAAAATATCCTGCGTAATTCCAAGAATTCATGCAGAAACTGCTGTAAACAAGATCCACGAGACCTTCGGGCTTTCGAAAAACAGTTGAACAAGAGAGGATCGGGAACATCCTTTCCCTGTGTTAGGAATTTTTCCCGAATCCTCAGTTTCATTTTCGCGTAAACTTGCCTTATTCTCCGGTATAGTTTCTCTAAGTGTATTCACTTCTGAAATCCGGCCTGCTGAATCCCTAGATAGGATTATCGCTACTGTTGGAAACCAATCCATTAGTGATTTAGATTTCGACGATGCTCAGGAAAAATACCAAAAGTTAACCAAGTATCTTAAAAACGAGGACATGAGAAAATCTCTACGCACTCGTATCATCGACTTTTTAATAGATAGAGCTGTTGTGGATTCAATCGCTGAAGATGAATCCATCCAAGTGAATGAAAAAAGACTAGAGAGTGAGATCGAAAAAAGAATGGAGTTTATGGGAATCACTTCTCGTAAACAATTCGAGAAAGCAGTCGAGTCCAGCTCCGGAATGTCTTACGAACTTTGGTATACTGAACTTCCTTACCAACTCAAAAAAACTCAGCTAATGCAATACAAGGTGCCAAACCATCCACCTTCAGATAAAGATATCCGCGCTTGGTATGCTCAAAATAGAGAGAAGGTAGGATTCGAAGTCCAATACAGACAGATCGCAATCGCTCCGGCTAATGATTCGATTACGGAAGAATCCAGGATCCACAAAGAAGCAAGCGAGATCAAAAAGAATGTTTTATCTGATCCTGCTTCCTTTGGTTTGATCGCAGGTTCTCCTAGAAATACAGACGCAAACTTAAGAGCCAGAAAAGGACTTATGGATTGGGTCTCTTCTTTCGAATTATATAAAACGAATCGTTCTGTTGCTGTTGCACTATCCACCGTACCTGTTGGTTCAGTTTCAGAAGTATTCAGAGACGAAAGAAAACGTTATTGTATCGTTAAGGTAGAAGGTAAAAGACCTACTCCTTTAGAGAACGTTCGCCAAGGTATCGCGAATCTTCTCGGCCGTGAAAAAGAAGACGAAAATTTTATAAAATGGGTAAGAGAATCTAGGTCCACTGTGCCGATACAGATCTTCGACGAAGTTTATAAAAAAGAGAACAAGATCCCGGACCAACATGAAACCTTGAACTTGGATTAAGTCCAAAAATCCCAAACGGAACGGATCCTTTTAGAATATGAAATATCCTCCCCAAGCTATTGTATTTTATCTAAAGGAAGATCTTATCTCTGTAAAAGGGAATATAGATCAGGGGAATCAGCTTCACTATTTAGGACTCACTCTTAAAAAATTATCTTCTGTATTAAAAGGGATCCCCGTTTATTCCAATGGGAAATTCGGAACTCCAGATGAATCCAAAAAGATAAGCACTCAATTAGGATATTCTGATTTTATAATAATAGAATCCAGATCAGAAGCTGAATTTTTCTCCAAGATCTGTGATTCACTTCCTGATTCCAGAACGGGAGATCCAGAATGGGACGAAACCTGTTTTCTAGTTTTTGATGGATTTGCACCTTTGCTGGATCCATCTCTTACTCAAGAATTGATCCTTCGTCATGAAAAGTATCTGGCACAATATTCTTATTCTGAAAATCTTCCTCCCGGCATTGTGCCTAGAATACTTTCCAGAGAATTTGTAAGAAGTTTACCCACGGAATACTCTGGTTCAACCCAGGACTTCTTAGCCAAAAATATAAACCAATTCGATACTGAAATTTTTTATACTTCTCCTGATCTAAGACAATGGAGATTGGATTTTTCTGCGAACAATCCGAGATCGTTCAGGCTTTTGTCTTCTTTTTTAAAGGAGAAGGAAAACTGGAAGTACGATGAGATCCAATCCTTCCTGGTCTCACGTCCTGAAATATTCCGTTCTGCTCCAAGTTATTATGAAGTAGAATTATACAGAGGTTGTGAATACGAATGCAATTTCTGCCCAAGACAAAATCTAAAACCTGAACAAGATAATTTAGTTTTAGATCCTCAGGTTTTAGATAAACTTTTATCTCAGGCAGAAAATTTAGGACTTCCTTATAGTGTAAGTTTTGGTGGATTAGGAGAACCTAGTCTTCATCCGAATTTTCCAGAACTTGTCCAAAAAACTTTGGCATCCTCCAATCTAAAGGAATTATTCATAGAATCCGCATTATACGGCGATCTTTCCGGTTTTATAAAATTAGTTTCTTCTTTAAAAGAAGAAGATAAGAAGAAGATCACCTTAATAGTAAACCTGACTACCAGAGATAAAAAGGTTTATTCGAAACTTTATGGGAAAGATAACCTGGACAAGGTTTTACAAAACCTATCAGTGATCTCTCAGGTATTACCTAAATCATCTATTCATCTTCAATTCCTGAAAATCCAAGAAGTGGATGCAGAATTAGATTCTTGGTATGAACAGGCTCAAAAAGAAGGATACGAAATCATTTTACAAAAATATAATTCTTATTCAGATGTTCTTCCTCAACGCAGAGCTTCAGATCTGACACCTTTGGGAAGAGATTTCTGTTGGCATATTTCCAGAGACATTTACTTGAACGCAGACGGAGAAGTTTCTATCTGCAAACAAACTCCAGGTTCTAAAAAACATTCTATCGGAAATCTAAATAAGGATTCCTTGGAACAAATTTGGGCAAAGGGAAACCCATTCTTCACTTCTTCTGCAAAAGGAGAACACGATTCTATTCCTGCCCCTTGCCTCTCCTGCGATGAGTGGTATACATTTAACGCCTAAACCTAAGATCCGTTCTTTATTCGCTTTTATACAGGCGAGGACCGGATCTACAAGATTCCCTAAAAAAGTAATCCGTCCAATTCCGTCAAATTCGGATAAAACGATCTTAGATCATATCCATTCCAGAGTTCTAAAAATTTTACCAAATTCCAGAATTGTGTATCTGATCCCTGAAGGAGATTCAGAACTCGAATCCTTTTTGGAGAAGAAAGGGATGAATCATTTCTCCGGGCCATTGGAAGATGTTCGACAAAGGTATATCCTTGCTGCAGAAAAATTCAAGGCGGATGCCATCTTAAGACTGACCGGGGATAATCCGTTTTATGATACGACTCACTTGGATCTGCTCCTCCAAACATTTATAGAATCCGATTCTGATCTTGCTTATTTTAAAGGATTACCTCTTGGAACAGGCGGAGAAGTTTTCAGAACTTCTGCACTTCAAAATCTTTCGGACTCGCAACAAGAAGAAAGACATAAAGAACATGTAAGCATTCATATAAAAGAAAATCCTAATCAATATAAGATCACTGCAATTCTAAGTTTATTAACAAAAGAAGAAGGTTCCAGATTAGCAAATTTCAGACTCACAGTGGACACTCCTGAAGATTTTGAAACGATCTCAGGTCTAATTTCCCAGAAATCTTTCGAAACGATTGGCAATTTTAATACAAAGGAATTTTTAGAATGGGAGAAAGAATCACCTTCTCTATTCCAAAAAAATTTGGATGTTCCTCAGGTAAAATTTAATCTTCCTTCTCCAAACCAAAAGAACAAAGGAAAAATCGGAGTACTAGTCGCTCCTGCAAAAGAATTCGGTTCTGGACATTTTTCCAGGACTTCCCTTTTATATTCTTTTCTGCCGTACAGAAATTGGGAACCTGAATGGTTATCAGAATTTCCGAAAGACGGAGAATATGATATTCTTCTAATAGATTATAGAGATATAGAGATTCCGATCTCTTATCAAAAAACGAAAGTCCTACTCTTAGATCATTTCGGAAAAGATAAAAGTAAATATGATTTTTGGGACCTTCTTCCTCATCCGGGGAACGATCCTATATTCAATTGGGAACAAATCTTAATTCCTCCAAATTTAATTTCTTCTGCAACGAACGAAGAAAAAAATCCTGCTAAAGAATATGGGATTTTTTGTTACGCTGGAAACTTAGGAAAAGAAGAATCCGAAAATCTAGATAAATTCTTAATCCACAATTCTTCCAAAAATAGAATCAGGATCGGAGGAACTCCTCCGAGGACGAACGAAATAGAATATTTTCCAAGACTTTCAAGAGTCCAATATCTCCAAACATTAAGATCTTCTGAAAAGTTTTTAGGATATTTCGGGCAAAGCGTATTCGAAGCTCTTTATTTAAGAATACCGTGTGCAACATTCTCCATTTCACCTATTCATAGGGAGCTTTCTTCTATTTTAGAAAAATATAAAATTCCATTCACAGACTTGATTCAGAAGACAGAGTTTTCTTTAGGAACAAAAACTGTCGAGGAGAATGGATATGGACTTCTGTTGGATAAGATAGATTCTCTTTAAGAGTAACTAACGTGCCTGCCCGCCGGCGGTGGCAATCCGCGGAATTTAGATTCCGGCGCAGATCCCGCACCCGCGCGCCACTCGACCGACTGTCGGTTTTTCCGCCAGAAAGTCAGGAAACATTTTTCATTTTATTTGTTTCCTTTGTTGATTTTTTTGACCGTTGTTTTGAAATATGTTTGACCGACGCATAGTCGGATGTATTGTCAAAACCGACTAACGGTCTATACCGACCGTCGGTTTAGCAGGAGGAACCCCAATGATCCCAGCGAAAATCTCCACAAAAGAAAGAATTCTAAACGAATCCAGAAGGCTATTCTTCGAAAAAGGGTACGAAACCACATCCATTCAGGATATTCTATCCGCTTTAGATATAGCTAAAGGCACCTTTTACCACCATTTTCAATCCAAAGAAGAACTTCTGGAAGAGATCGCAGTGCAATTCGCAAAAGAAGCACATGCGGCTATGCAAGCAGAGATTGGAGATTTGGGAACAGAAGGCACCGGCCTGGATAAACTCCGCAGAGCACTCATTGTTGCGAGAAACTGGAAAAAAGGCAAATCGGAAGAAGTCCGCTTCCTTCTGGAATCCCTTTTCTCCACCAGCAATCTTCAATTGAGAGATAAGATACGACGCAAATCCGTGGATTTAAGTTTTCCATTATTTGCTTCTTTGATAGTAGAAGGCCAACAGGACGGATCACTCAGAAGTGAACTGAGAGCAGATCACATGACTTCCATCATTTTTGACCTAAGCGATGCTTTAGGTGAAAAAGTTGCTTTCTATCTTTTAGGAAGAAGTAAAGAATCCGAGGCCGATCTATACGATCTGATGCTTTCTTATCACAAAACGATAGAAGATCTACTCGGTTGCCCTGATGGCGGATTAGATTATTTTAGCAGAGAAGATTGGAGCGAGCTTGCTCAACTTTTCAAAGGTGGTGCGGTTTCTGCTGCAAGCTTGGAACCTCTACCATTGGTTGCGAACGCAGGTTAAGTGAAATAGGGTCCTGCCCCTAGGACAAATATATGCTACTTTATGCATTAGTTCCCACACTCCCTAGATTGGATTCAAATTCAAATCCAGATGTGGAGGACTATTTAGAAAGAACTCCTTCCGTAAGGAGTGAAAAACTACAGGATTTGGTGGATTCAATCCGAGAAGAATTTTCGGATCTGAGAGAAAGTCTGAAATATGGTATGCCTACTTTCGAAAGAAATGGGCGATGGGTCGCATTCTCGAACCATAAAAACCATCTTTCAGTCTATTTCTGCGAAGAGTCTTTTGTAAGAGCATTTCGTGCTAAGTTTCCGAAATCGGAAAACGGCAAGAACTGTGTGTTGATCAAAGATAAGGAGAAGTTCCCTTCTTCTTATTTGAAAACATTGCTCAAAAAGACCTTACAATAAGGAAGGATATCTCTCTAACTATCTCGTTATAAAAACAGATCTTTAGGTTTTAAGGCCCTGGAATCACTCTAGGGCCTTTTTTATCGGTATTCTCTTTTAATTACGAGATCAGTACGACTTGACCTCACCCTCCGACAGAAAATTCTATCCGAACGAAGGCTATGAAGAAACAAATCAGCGATCGCTACGAACCTACCAGCGTAGAACCGAAATGGATCTCTCTCTGGGAGAAAGAAAAAAGTTTTGAGCCCAACCTCAAGGCAGGGGAATCTTTTACCATCGTTCTTCCTCCTCCAAACGTGACCGGAAGCCTTCATATTGGTCACGCACTCAATCATACAATCCAAGATATTCTAACTCGTATTGAACGTAAAAAAGGTAAATCTGCTCTTTGGGTTCCGGGAACGGACCATGCGGGAATTGCAACTCAAGTAGTTGTAGAAAGAGAACTCGCCAAAGAAGGCAAAAAGAGAACCGACTTCACTAGAGAGGAATTCGAAAAGAAAGTTTGGGAATGGAAAGAACACTCAGGTGGAATGATCCAAAACCAACAAAAACTTTTAGGAGAATCAGTAGATTGGTCTCGTTCCAGATTTACTATGGACGAAGGATTGTCCAAAGCTGTATTCAAAGTTTTCAAGACATTATATGATGAAGGTTTAATATATAGAGGAGAAAGGATCATCAACTGGTGTCCTAAAACTCTTACTGCTATTTCGGATCTAGAAGTTGAGCATAGGGAAGTAAAAGGTAAACTTTATCATCTTCGCTATCCTATTGTTGGTCAACCAGGCAAATATCTGATCGTTGCTACTACAAGACCTGAAACTATGTTTGGGGACGTTGCAGTTGCAGCTCATCCTGATGACGAAAGATATAAATCTTTAAAAGGTGCGGAGTTGGAACTCCCACTAACCGATAGAAAGATCCCACTTCTATTCGATTCTTTTGTAGATAAAGAATTCGGATCCGGTCTAGTTAAGATCACTCCTGCTCATGATCCAAATGACTTCGAAGCAGGACAAAGATTAGGTCTTAAACCATTACTAGTAATGAATCCGAATGCAACTCTGAATGAGAATGCAGGAAAATATGCAGGATTAGAAAGATTCGTAGCTCGTAAAAAAGTAATCGATGATCTACAAGCTCTCGGTCTAGTAGAAAAGATAGAAGAGCATACTCATTCGATCGGTCATAATTCCAGAGGTGGAGAAATTATAGAACCTTACTTATCTACTCAATGGTTCTGTAAAATGAAACCTTTAGCTGAACTTGCGATCCAAGCAGTTCAATCCGGAGAAACTGAATTTGTTCCTAAACTTTGGGAAAAAACTTTCTACGAGTGGATGAACAATATTAGAGATTGGTGTATCTCCCGCCAGTTATGGTGGGGACATCGTATCCCCGCATATCATTGCAAAAATTGTAAACATATAGAAGTTTCCGAAACTAATATTCACAACTGTCCTAAATGTAACTCTACGGAAGTAGAACAAGACACTGATGTTTTAGATACTTGGTTCTCTTCTCAACTTTGGCCTTTCTCTACCTTAGGTTGGCCCGAAAATACTGAAGACCTAAAAAAATTCTACCCTACTTCCGTACTCGTTACCGGATTCGATATCATATTCTTCTGGGTTGCTAGAATGATCATGATGGGAAAGAAATTTTTAGGTAAGGCTCCTTTCCAAAAAGTTATCATTCACGGATTAGTAAGAGATAAAGAAGGTAAGAAGTTTTCCAAGTCAATAGGAAACGTTATCGATCCTTTGGACATGATGAACAAGTACGGAACTGATTCTTTCCGCTTCTTCTTAGCTGCTACTTTACCTGAAGCAAAAGACGTTCTTTTTGATGAAAGCAGATTAGATGGCTATCGTTCTTTCTGTAATAAGATCTGGAACTCAAGTCGTTTCATCCTGATGAATATGGATGCAGATTGGAAACTAGAAGATCTGGAATCTAAGTATGGTTCTAAATTAGAACCGATGGACAAGTGGATCCTTCATAGGTTCAATGAAACTCTTGCCAATTACGAAAAAGCATATTCCAAATTTCTGTTTTTTGAAATGGCTTCTCAAATTTATGATTTTGTTTGGGGAGATTTTTGCGATTGGTATATCGAGTTAGTTAAACCGCGAATTTACGGCAAACTCGGCGAAGAATCTCAAGAAATCGCAAAACAAGTACTAGCAAGTATCTTAATTAAAGCATTAGGACTTCTTCATCCTTTTATGCCTTTCTTAACTGAGGAAATTTACGAAGTATTCAGCGAAGGGGATTTTTTGATCCAAACTCCTTTTCCGACTTCTTATAATGTTTCCGCCGGCGATGAAGGCGTTCAAAAAACTATTATTCTGCAAGATGTAGTAACCCAAATTCGCGTTCAAAGAGCGGAGAATGGTGTTCCATTAGATAAAAAATGTAAAGTGATCTTGAAATCTTCAGAGTCTTTAGTTGCTTCCGCAGTAAAAGACTTTGAGTTCTCTATCTTACAGTTAGCTCGTCTAGAAAGTATAGAAGTGAATACAAACTATACTGGAGAAAAAACAGACTCAGTTGGCGCATTCCGATTCGGAGAAGTAATCCTTCCTTTAGCGGGAATGATAGACTTCGAAAAAGAAAGAGCACGTATAGACAAAGAATTACAGAAATTAATCCAAGAAGAAGAGAAACTCGCTTCCAAATTAGGAAACGAGAACTTCATCGCGAAAGCGAATCCGGACGTGATCGAAAAAGAAAAAGAAAAACTGAAAAACGTCCGTGATAAAAAAGAAGTTCTACAAAAAGGTTTGGAAAAACTAGGTTAATTTTTCGGACTAAACCGCGGTGAAATATTATGTCTAAGATCCTTTTAATCGGCTCCGGTGGTCGTGAGAGCGCTATTGCTTATAAACTTCGCCAGTCCCCTAAACTAAGCCAATTGCATGTTTTTCCAGGTAATGGCGGATTTCCAGATTCTGAGATTTTGGCTCCGAATTCCTTCGATCTAAAGAGTAAATCATCCGTTCAGAGCTTTATTCAAAAAAATGAATATGATTTGGTAGTAGTTGGTCCAGAAGATCCTCTAGTAGACGGGATCGGAGATTGGCTGTCAGAGATAGGAGTCCCAGTTTTCGGACCTTCTGCATATTGTGCTCAAATTGAAGGCTCTAAAGAATTTGCAAAAGCGTTAATGATAGAAGCTGGTGTGCCTACTGCGAAATATGCTTCTTTTGAAGATTATGAATCTGCATTTGCTTATGTTCAAAAAGAAGGAGCACCTATCGTAATCAAGGCTGATGGCCTTGCCGCAGGTAAGGGCGTAACAGTTTGTACAGAACTTTCTCAAGCAACACATGCATTAAAAGAGATCTTTTTAGATAATAAATTCGGAAAAAGTGGATCCAAAGTTGTTATAGAAGAGTTCATGGAAGGACAAGAAGCTTCTATCTTTGCGATCAGCGATGGAAATACTTATTTCACACTTCCTGCTGCTCAGGATCATAAAAGAGCGTATGACGGGGACCAAGGTCCCAACACAGGCGGAATGGGCGCATACTGCCCTGCTCCAATCGTTACTAAAGAAACATTAGAAAAAGTGAATACGCTCGTTTTTCAACCTGTATTTGAGATCTTCCGCAAGAAAGGAAACCCTTATAAAGGCCTTCTATATGCTGGATTAATGATAGATACAAAGGGAAATCCTAGAGTTGTAGAGTTCAATTGTAGATTTGGTGACCCAGAGACACAATGTGTGTTACCTATGTTAGAGGGTGACTTGTTGGAAATTTTCCAAGCATCTGCCAAAGGGGCACTCAGTGATGTAAAAATAGGTTTGAAACCCGGAGCATCTACCGTAGTCGTTTTGGCCGCGGAGGGTTACCCCGATTCTTATGAAAAGAATATTCCTTTAAATTTACCTGAAACAAGTAGTAAAGATCTAGTAGTTTTTCATGCTGGCACTTCAAAAAAGGATGGAAACTTAATATCGACAGGTGGAAGAATTCTAGGAATCTCTTCATACGGTAAGGACTTAAAAGAATCTGTGGATAAGGTTTATTCTTATCTAAGCGGTTTCAAAATTTCCAAAACCTTCTTCCGTAAAGATATCGCGAGTAAAGCTCTTTAATTTTATGCCTTTTCTAGTTTCTGGAAATATCGATTTAGTCGAAAGGACCAACCTTCGCAAATTAGAAAAACATTTAGGGATCATTCTATCCCCGCATCAATATCCTTTAGAGCAATATAATTTAATTCGCGCTTCCTTAAAACAAAAACTGGATTCGGATACTTTAATCCGTTCCATGACTCGAAGAGAACTATTATCTTTTATTTATATACTCACTCAATTCGGTGATGTAGTCCAAAAAGAAACTCCTGACGAATATCTAGATGTGGAGAATGTTCCGGTCGTAATCGAATGGCAGGCCGGTCATTATATGATTCCATACGAAGTTTTAGATTTTCTGGCACAATCAAGAGTGTTCCGGAACCAAAACTATCTATTCGCATTGATTCCTGCACTTCCTAGTAAAGAAAAGAAGGCATGGTTAGAGTGGATCGGCGCAGGTTATGGCAGGACTTTTCCTCGCGAGATCAATCACGAACTATATTTCCAATGCAGGCATCTGCAAAAACCCTTCCAAGGTAAAAGTTTAGTCCAAGAGGAGTCCATCCGATTGGATCAACTCTGGGCCCCAGGCAAAAACGAGACTGTGGATTGGTTTTATAAAGGGATTATGCCTTTTTATTCTTCCATGAAGGAACTACAACGTTCCGAAAGAGACCCATTCTTACTGCATGTTTTGGATCTGATCCGCTCCGGAAAACTTGTCCTAAAACGACTACCGGAAGAATTTGGCAGAAAGGAAGAATACCAGCTCGTCTCCACAGTAGAAGGAAACACTCCTCAACTCAGAGATACAGTATTTAGCTGGGAAGAAGCCAGAGAAGAAAGCGAAGATTTCCTCTTTCGATAAATACTCTTCCTCACAGGACGAGCTCGGACTATACGTCCGTAAATTTGCAAATTAGATTAATATTATATATTTTATTGGACCGAAATGGAAGTTAAGAACGCCAAGGAACTGAAGCGCCTCTCTAAAGAACTTCAAGAGAACTTTTTAAATCGCTGGAAACTTTTGAATCTAGATAAAGACCAGGATCAGCTTAAATCGTATAATGATCGTATCGCAGAACCTAGCTTCTGGGATAACCCTGACCAAGCAAAATCGATCAGCCAAAGAAAAACAGAGTTGGAACGAAAATTAGAACCTTGGGTCAATATCAGAAGAGATATATTAGATTTTCCTGATTTAGTTGAACTCACTTTTGACGAAAAGGGAGAAGACGGAGTAGACGAACTCAGCTCTGAATACCAAAGACTAAAATCCGAATTCGAAAGACTAGAACTTTTAGGCGCTCTTAACGAACCAGAAGATATGAAACCTGCCTTCTTAAATATCCATCCGGGTGCGGGTGGAACAGAAAGCCAGGACTGGGCAGAGATGCTTTTCAGAATGTATCTGAAATATTTCGATAAAAAGGGATACCAATACAGCGTTGTAGACTTCCAAGAAGGAGACGGCGCTGGGATCAAGAATGCCACCATACATGTGATAGGCGATTTTGCTTACGGATTTATGAAATGCGAGAATGGGGTGCATCGCTTAGTAAGGATTTCTCCTTTCGATGCAAATAAACGAAGACATACTTCGTTCGTGTCTGTTCACGTGAGTCCAGAGTTAGATGACGATATAGATATCAAGATAGAAGATAAAGATATCCGAGTAGATGTATATCGTTCTTCCGGAGCAGGTGGACAGCACGTTAACACAACTGACTCTGCAGTTCGTATTACTCATATTCCAAGTGGCATCGTGGTCGCTTGCCAAAACGAAAGGTCTCAGATCAAAAACAGAGACACTGCTTTCAAAATGTTAAAAGCAAGACTTTACGAATTGGAGCAAGAAAGATTAAAAGACGATCTGGAAAAAAAATCCGGAGAAAAGAAAGACATCTCCTGGGGAAGTCAGATCCGTTCTTACGTATTCCATCCGTATAATATGGTGAAAGATCATCGTACAGACCAAGAGACCGGAAACGTGCAGGCAGTTATGGACGGAGATATAGAACCGTTCATCATGGCTTACTTAAAAACTCTTTAATATTTTTCCTGAACTCCTTCTAAGAAGATGGTAACGATCGCATCGAACGCCATCGTATTAGAGTAAGGACTTTGGAATAAGTAAGTCGGATTTAAGATACCGTCCACTGCGGCTAATAGAATATCGATCGTTAGCTCCGGTGTAACATCTTTTCGTATTTGTCCTGCTTTTTGCCCTTCCCGGAGAAGGTCCGCTAAACTTAATATCCTTTGTTTACGGAACTCTCTCATGGTCACGAATAAGTCCGGACGAACCATCTCAATATCTTTAGCAAATGTTTTAGACATTTTAGATCCCATATCTGAAATGAAAAATAAAATCTCTTTTAAACGATCAATCGGATCCTTTGTCTTATCCTGCAGAACCTTATCAAACTTTGATTGGACCTTGGATCTCATCAGCTCGAAAACAGAATCGATCAGTTTGTCCTTAGTATCATAATATTTGTATAATGTTCTTTTGCTAATACCTATATGTTTTGCGATCTGATCTGTATTCGTTTTCGCAAAACCGGAGGACAAAAAAAGAAGAAAGGTTCTTTCTAAAATTCTTTCTATCATTTTTCCCCCTTACCGTTGGAGATCATACCATCCACAAGTTTGATCTGCCTCTTAGCGGATTTGGCAAAATCAGGATCATGAGTAACCATGATCACTGTAGTTCCTTCCGTCTTGTTGATATCCTTAAAGATATCCATTACAATCTTTGCATTTGCGGAATCCAAGGCGCCAGTGGGCTCATCAGCAAAAAGATATCTAGGTTTCATTACCAATGCTCTTGCGATCGAAACCCTTTGCATCTGTCCTCCAGAAAGTTTAGAAGGAATATGATCCAATTTATCTCCTAAATCGAATCGTTTTAAAAGACGGATTGCATCTTCTCTTTTTTCTTTCAGCCTTCCTGCTTTTAAAGCTGGCATCAGAACATTCTCCAAAGCAGTAAACTCAGGAAGAAGATAATGAAATTGGAATACAAATCCCATATGAAGATTTCTAAAAGAATGTAGATCAGCCTGAGACAAAGAACTAATCGTTCTTCCATCTATACTAATATTTCCTTGAGAAGGATCATCCAAACTGCTAATCAAATATAAAAGTGTACTTTTTCCGGATCCTGATTTTCCAGTTAAAGAAACGAATTCGTTTTCTTCGATCTCAAGACTAATCCCTTTGATGATATCCGTAGGGGGTTTGCCAAAACTCTTTTTAACGTTTTCTAATATAATTCCCATTATTCCCCCCGAATGATCTCTATAGGAGAAAGTTTACTCGCGGATCTTGCAGGAAAAATACTCGCGATCAAAGTTGCAATAAATGCGAGTAAGAATGCTTGAAAATAAATAGAAGGTGCAAATGAAACCATCATCATACCGGATTTGGTCTGCATAAGAGGATTTGAAAAAGATACATGCTCTAACCTTCTGCAGATCAGATTGCCGAGAAACATTCCGAAAACTCCTCCAGCCACTCCCAATATCAAACCTTGGATCAGAAATATTTTCAGAATGTCTTTTGCTTCGTATCCAATAGACCTAAGGATCGCGATTTCCCTTCTCTTTTGTCCGATCACAATATTTAGAATATTATAAATCCCGAATCCTGCTACGAGTAAGATTGTTCCGACCAAAGCGTAGCGGATCGCATCTTGCATTTTAAATAAGGAAATGAACGTGGCATTTACATCTTCCCAGCTTTGCACCTTTACATCTCCGGATTCAGACCATTCTCTAGCCTTAGGAGTCGCTTTAGAAACGTCTTTAAGACGAACTGCAATATCGCTGATCCGATTTGGAGTTTGATTTAAACTTTGGACATCTCCCAAATTTGCAAAAGCAGTACTATCATCTATCGCCTTATTTCCCATTTGAAAAGAAGCAGCTATTTTAAAAGGAATCGGTTCAGACTTACCTGTGCTGATATAAACTGTATCAGAGATCCTGGCTCCGAGTAAAAGTCTTAAGCCTTCTCCAATTACAAGTTTATTCCCACTTTCTTTAATTTCTAAAAAGTCGCCTTGGATAATATTCTCATTAATCCTGGCGACTTTGGCTTGGAACTCAGGTTTGACTCCAATGATCCTTCCGGCTTCTGCAATCTTTCCTCTTCTATATATTACTTTTATCTGAAGTTGAGGAGAACTCGCTTCTACTTCCGGATCCGAGGCAACTTTCTTTTGCCATCCTGCCTGGTTCTCAATCTGTTCAGTGTCCCTTCTTCCTGAAGGTGGAACGGACCAGAAAGGAATTTCCTTAGAATGAAAAAGCACCTGATCTAGATCCTTCTCACCTATAATTTTTACCTGAGAAGAGATCCTTATATGCGCATCATTATTCACAAGTTGATCTATCAGATATTCTCTTAAGCCCAACATGATCCCTGAGATCACTATATAAGCAGTTGCTCCTAGAATAATCCCGAGTAAGGTAAGAAGAGTTTGCTTTTTACGGGCAGACATCTGCCTAAGAGCGATAAATAACATCTATTTATCCTCCTGGACGAGTACCTTATCTCCTAAACTTACATCTCCAGAAACAAGCTCGGCGTATTCACCATTTGTAAGACCAGTTTCGATCTCCTTAACACGAATTTTACCGTTTTCTAATATTTTAATTTTCCCAGACTGGATGCCCTTAATCGGAACTAATATAACATTTTCTTTACTCGAAGTTTCAATAGCAATATCTGCAGTCATCCCAGGAAGTATTTCACTAGGAATTCCGATTGGAGTGATATGAACTTGGAATTGTCCGTCTGCTGGATATACTGACTTCACTTCCCCTGCGAAGTTTTTGTCTCCCAATGCTTCAAAACGAATTCGAACCTTCTGCCCTTTTTTAACCTTTACTGCACCCTTCTCTTCTAAAGATACAGTCAGGTATCTTTTCTTCAGATCCATCACAGTTACCACTGGCGTTTGAGGAACCACAGTTTCTTTAGTCTCGTATGCAACGTTAGTTACTACTCCAGCAAAAGGAGACTTCATCGTTCCAAAACTGTCGAATTCAACAAGAGGACTTCCTTCTTGGACCTGATCCCCTTCTTCTACATAAATTTTTCGAATGGCGGAAGGTATCGCAACCCTGAGATGATAGACTTCCGAAGAACTGACAGTCGCGAGTCCATATACTGATTCAATGATAGAGCCTTGGATAATCTCTGAGGTGCCTGTGTTGGAATTCCTACCTCTCCAAACAAAGAGAATTAAAAGCAAGATTATCGGAAGAATGCCCCAAACTAGAAGTTTAGGTCTTTCTTTGAGCTGAAGGATCCAACGATCAAATGGAAGTGAAATTTTCATGGCCTTATCCTAGTATCACTAGGACGGATCCAATCCAAAAAAGTAAACTATTTTATTGTATTATAGTTTACATATAAATATGCCATATTGGCATATTTAAAAATTCTCAAATTATCTGCCGATATTGAACCGCAGTGTAGGAGTTTCCTACAATCCGATAGCAATCAACAATCTACTCCGATTTATATTTACAACTGAAGAAGAATTAATAACTATATCGAATCTCGAAATCAGAGGATCTATATGAACAAAACAGTTATTAAAGTTTTATATTGGGCAACAACAGGTCTTATCGCTGTTGGAAATTTATTTGGAGCTTATGCATATACAAGCCAAAGCCCACAGGTTTTAGAGGGGCTTGCTCATCTAGGTTATCCTGGATATCTTGCTTTAATTTTGGGGCCTGCGAAGGGCTTGAGCGCACTCGCACTTCTTTATCCTAAATTTCCAAGGCTGAAAGAATGGGCTTATGCTGGAGTCACCTTCAACGTATTAGGTGCTGGACTTTCTCATCTTCTTGCAAAAGATCCAAACTTTGCGACTCCATTTATTTTCTTAGTTTTGGTTGCTGTTTCTTATACTACTTGGAGAAAGTTAGAAGCTGATAAAGCTTAAGTAACGATCTTTTTGTAGGAGTTCCTACATGTGTCAAGGCTCCCCCACCCCTTCGCAGTGACAATAGGAGCGAGAAGACGACCGCGTTGCGAGTCGGTGATCGATAGGTCATACGAGCGGGCCACTTTGGGTACTCGCTCAGTATGATCGAAAGCATTTTTCTAAAAACGACCCCCACCCTGCATTGGGATTGGGGGGAGTGGCTTGTGGGAGAGCCTCCGCTCCTGTATCATAAATTTCTAATCCTTTCAATCAAATTTTGCACCTCTAATGTTGGAGCTCCAACATTAGAAATTTTCTTGCAAACAGGTAATGTCCCTTATCTGCCCCGTAATGCTGCCCTTGATAAACGCTTACTGCTATCTCATTCGCGAGGGATCGAGCCGGGGTCACAAAAATCGCGAAGGCGATTTTTTGACCGGAGGTGAGAGCCCGGTCCGAGCGTAGCGAGAGACGCGACCAAATCGTTCTTAAAAAGAAACGATTGGTTCTCTTCTTCCGAATTGTTTGCCGTATTCTTCCCAGAATTTTCCGTTTGGGTTCCGAGGATTTTTTCGATCTCTGAATTCTGGTTTTAATCCTAATAGAAAATACATCGCAGTTTTTTGTTTGTTCTTCACCGGAAGTTTTCCGCGAGACTTGAATTGAAAATATTCATCGGTTAAATCCACGATGGATTGGGTCACGTTTACTTTTCCAGGTTCGCTATTGGATTCCATTCGGCTAGCGAGATTGACTGTGTCTCCCCAGACATCGTATGAAAATTTTCGTGCGCCGATTACTCCTGCGACTAAGGGGCCGGAGTGAATTCCAATTCTTGCCTTCCAGTTAGGGCCTTTTTTTAATTTTGATAATTCTTCCAGACGTTCAAGCATTTCTAATGCTGCGAGTAGGCTATCAACTGCATGAGAAGATCTATAGGAAGGAACTCCGGCTACGCACATATATGCGTCTCCGATTGTTTTCAATTTTTCTAATCTATGTGTTTCGGTGACAGAGTCGAAATGCCTAAAACAAAAATCTAATTCTTTTACTAGATCGTTCGGTGTAAGTTTTTCGGCGATAGAAGTGAAGCCATAAAAATCTGTGAATAGAACAGTGGCTTGGGTGATTAATCTTGGTTCGGAACTTCCTGTTTTTTTGAGTTCTTCTGCTGTTTCGCGTGGGAGTATATTCAATAATAATAATTCTGTTTTCGCTTTCTCTTCCTTGAGAGAACGGTCTGCTTCCCAAGCTGCTTGTGCCAATTCTTTACCGATGAATGAAAACCATGCGACCACCAGGACCAAACTAGTAAAATAAAAGTAACTTCTGTATTTTGGTTCTAAGCTAAGGATTGGATCGAAAAAATAAGGTATGATATGAACAGCAACAAACAAAAGCGCAAGTGCGGCTTCCATTAGGTAGATGTATTTCTTTTCTTCCGGAGGAAATATATAAAAGGGAAATGCAAAACTTGCAATAATGTATAGATCTAACCCTGCTTCTTGAGGCAGGATCCTGGAGATCATCAAGAGTTGCATTGTTCCTACGGCTGCTAGTAATAGTCTTGCGGCCTTGTGCGAACGAATAAAATTCAAGAATAGCACGAATGCATATCCGAATACATTTAGTGTCCAAAGTAAATATAGCCAGATTGGGAATGTTAACCCAAAGGCAGTGAATACAATATAATAAACTAATGTAAATATTGCCGTGATCAACACTACAGCGTTGGTGGCGACTATGTATCTTGCTCCTGGTGCGTCTTCTACTCCTATCGATAATAGTTTTTTCCAGATCCTTTCAGGGATCCGGCAATATTCGAATAAGGTCTTAAAAACGCTCATAGGCGACTATTTCGCAGGAATTTTGGAATGTTGGAAATACTTATTTATCCAAAGAAAATAGATATTTCGTATTTTTCTCTACGACCGGTTCATAAATTTCCATAGAAGCTTTTCCATTCATATCACAACCTTTTTCTATACAGGCCTTCATAAGTTCCGGATAAACTTTAAAAATTCCAAGGAAGATAGAAACAAAACTTTTCAGAGGAAAGTCAGCTGTTAGATATTTTTTCTTTTCGATAACCTTGTATTTTAAAGGTAAAGAAAATCCCGAAGGAATTTCAGTGATTGGCTCTGAAAACAAAGCACCTACTTCGCATCTTAATTTTTCTTCCGGAACAGTATTCGGATTATCCTTATAGATACCGAACATTTTATAATTCTTAAGTCCCTTCTCCGGAAATTCTTTTTGGATGGCTTCGAAAGTTTCTCCTACATTCCTATAATTTCCCACTCTGTCATGAGATAGAACATAGAACGGTCCTAATGTTTCTTCCTTTACCTGAACAGGATCGAATGCACCCAGATAATAAGAATAACCAACGCCTGAAACGACTAAAGCAAGAATAGCACCTAGAAAAATTTTCAACTTCATCATAAACTCCGGAAGGAAATTCTAAGCGAAGTACGATACTGATTGCAAGAAAGAAATTTATTGGACGCTGTGTTCTAAGAGCCCGTATTTCTCTTTTACTTTTTTGATCTGGACTTCCATATCCTTCCAAAGTGTTTCTTTTTGAGGATGGAAGGTGGCATATACACCTTGTCGGATCAGATCTACGATCTCATCCAAGGAGAAGTCCAAAAATCTCCAAAGTTTGAAATATTCGTAAGTTAGGTTAACATTAAATATCTCAGGGTCATCCGTATTAATACATAGTGGAAGACCTTGGTCATAATAATAACGAACAGGGTGATTTTGCTCTTTACGAACATATTTTCCGGTAAACACGTTAGACGTAACACAAATCTCTATTGGGATCTTGTTTTCTCTCAGATAATTTACCAGTTCAGGATCTTGGATGGCAGAAGTTCCGTGACCTATACGTTCCGCCTTACAAAGTTCTACAGCTTCCCAAATTGCCCAAGGACCATCGTCTTCTCCTGAGTGAGCAACTGTTCTAAGTCCTGCTTCTTTAGCTTTTTTAAATACTTCTGCGTAATCTCGAGCAGGTCCCATAAGCTCTGCTCCGCCTAAACCAATTCCGATCACTTCTTTATGTTTAAGTTTAAGAACTCTATTTAGATTGTTCATCGCATTTTCAGGACCAAATGATCTGGAAACGTCTACAAGAAGTCGGATCTCAATGCCATCCTTCTCCTTTTCCTCTCTAATACCTTCCACAAGTTGGCTTACCATTTCGTCGAAATCCAAACCGTTTTGGATAAACTTAGAAGGAGCGAAGAACACTTCAGTATATAAGATCCGATTTGCTCTCATATACTCGGCAAGGCTTCCCACAAAATAATAAAGGTCGGCAGGTTCTTTCACCAAACTTTGGATGAAGAAGAATACTTGGATAAAACCGTTTAGATCCTTAAAATTAAACTTAGCTTCAAACTCTTCGTCGCTGAGTTGGATCCCATTTTTAACCATGAGTTTTTTCATGGTGTCCTTATTGACGCAAGCCTCTAAATGAAGATGGATCTCCGTCTTAGGCAATTCTCTGATTAAATTGATAACATCCTGGTCTTGTAACTTTTTGGAAGAAAGATCTGCAGGTTCCAAAAATGCGGAAGCAGTTCTCTGCCCAGAATCATAAGCATCAGAGTCACCTAAAAGCCAACGAGGCGGATCTGAAATCTCGAGATCCAAAAGTCGGATCCTTTCGTTCAGTAGATTATTGATCTGTTTGTCGAAAGAAATTTGAAGGGAAGAAGAATAAGGCCGGTCTGCTGGGAGTCTGCTCTTCAGACGGTTTAATTCGGAGACATCCCGGTCTAAGATCCGGATTCTTTCCAAAATTTCTGAGAAGGTCACGCCCACGGAAGCAAGGTAAGTAAAACCCCGTCGGATTTCAATTCAGAAAAAGATTCTGAAGGTTTTCCCCTTATCTTTTCCGGAAATCTTCCGATCCTAAAAGAAGCGCCGGAGGATTTTGTCTCATGATCACAGCAAGAAAAACGTTTTTACCTTTCGCACTCCCCTCGATTTCCGAAAAAGCAATCGAAGAAGTGGCGGCGGTACTTCGCTCCGGCTGGATCACCTCAGGACCAAAAGTAAAAGAATTCGAAGAAGAATTTGCGAAATACACTGGAGCAGAATTTGCCCTGGCTATGAATTCCGCGACAGCAGGACTTCATCTCGCTTTGGAATCTATCGGACTTTGTTCCGAGGACGCAGTGCTTGTTCCTGCAGTAACATTTACAGCGACCGCAGAGACAGTTTGTTATTTTGGGGCAGAACCAATCCTGACCGATGTTGATCCTATCTTCAACCTGATGACTAAGGCCACCTTAATGGAAACCATTGAGAAAGAATGTGTATTTTCCAAAGGTAATTTGGTTCATAAAAAAACCGGAAAAACAGTGCGTGCAGTGATGCCAGTACATCTTGCGGGTGCTGTTTGCGATATGGATTCTATCAATTCACTCGCGAAAGAATATCATCTTTATGTAATTGAAGATTCCGCCCACGCCTTCCCAGCAATTCACAAGGGAGAAAAGATAGGCACTCACGGTGATTTCACTGTATTCAGTTTTTATGCTACTAAAGGGATCACTACCGGAGAAGGTGGAATGGTCACCACTCGTCATGCTCACTTCGCAGAAAGAATGAAATTGATGAGACTTCATGGGATTAATAGAGAAACTTACGGCCGTCCGGGCTGGTATTACGAAGTGGTTTCTCCAGGTTATAAATATAATATGAGTGATATAGCTGCGGCGCTTGGCCTCGTACAGCTTGCGGAAGCGGAGGATCTTTGGAGAAGAAGGATCCAAATCGCTGAAATCTACCGCTCTGAATTTGCAGACTTACCTTTTTTACATCTTCCTCTTCCTGCAATCGACGGAGAACATTCTTGGCATTTATTCAGGGTAGAAGTGGATACAGTTCCAGGAAAGATCAACAGAGACATCCTATGTTCTGAATTACAAAAAAGAAATATAGGATCCAGTCTTCATTTTATTCCTCTCTACGAGCACCCTTTTTATCAAAGATTCGGATATGAGAGAAAAGATTATCCGAACGCAGATACAATGTACAAAAGAACTCTTTCTCTTCCTCTATTCGCAGGAATGACTGATGGTGATATAGAAGATGTTGTCACTTCTGTGAAAGATATTTTTACAAATCTGTAAGAGTAGAATTTACGTTAGAATTGATGCGGGAATCAACATTCCGGCAACTTCTACTTAAAGAAAATATAAAACAAAAACACTTTTACGAAGAGGACTAAAAATCCGTCTTCCAAATCGGAAGCTTCTTCTGCTTTTTCAAAAGAAGAAAGTGCGATGATCCATTCTTCTACTTCTTCTGCTATATCAGAATCATCGAAGGCGGAAAGATCTATTTTTTTATAACCTGCTTTCGGGATCTCTACTCCGCATACTAAACACAAGTCTGAAATAATATCCAAGGATTCCTCTCGGACCAGTTCCGAAAATTCTCCCATTTCTTTGGTCTCGATCAAAACGGATTGTCCGAGTTCCAACACATCTTCCATCACGGATTCGGAACCTTCTTCGTCCGCTAAATCTCTCCAAGAGCGTAACGCTTCCAAGAGAAGGTCCGCAAGTTCCAAAACTTTTTCGGAAGCTTCTTTCTTGTCTTCTTCCGACAAATTCTCAGGAAGGCCTTGTAGCCAGGAAGTTTGGACTGCTTGGATAGCCCCTTCTCCGCTGCTTAAATATCTGAGCAAAAGATAAACGAGGGCCCAAACATTCTCCTTATGTTTTTTTCCGGAGTAGAAGTTTTGGATAGATTTGAATTCTTTCAGGGCGAATGCCATACTTCTCCTAAATTTTTCCGGGAAGTCGCTTAGACAAGCAGAATGTAAAGAATATCATTTTGCATTTTGGCTGAGGATCTGGAATACTGAGTCTATGCACCGTTTTCTTTTAGGACTGATCCAATTAAATAGCGGAACCAATGTGGACTTAAATCTGCAAAAATGTGAGAACTTCATTCGTGAGGCCGCTTCCGAAGGTGCAAAGTTAATTGGGCTTCCTGAAAATTTTCCTTTTTTAGGATCCGAAAAAGAGAAGTTAGAAAAAGCAGAAGAGATCAAAACTAAAACGATAAATCTTTTATCCGGTATTTCACAAAAACTGAATATAACTATACTTGCAGGTGGATTTCCAAATCCTGCGCCAAACGGAAAAGTTTTTAATACTTCCGTTATTTTCGGACCCGATGGAAAAGAAAAATTCGAATATCATAAAATCCATTTATTCGATACTGATCCTGGAGATGGTATTGAATATAGAGAATCCAGAACTGTGGAGTCAGGCGAAACTGTTCCAGAAACTTACAAAAGTCCAGAACTAGGAAATATCTCGTCTGTAATCTGTTATGATCTGCGTTTTCCTGAATTGTTTCGCGAAATTATGAAGAAGGATGCAGAAATGATCTTTGTTCCTTCTGCATTTACTAAGATCACTGGAGAGGCGCATTGGGAAATTTTGTTAAGAGCAAGAGCTATCGAAAACCAATGTTTCATATTTGCTCCTGCGCAAACTGGAGTTCATTTAAAAGGTAGAGAAACTTACGGACATTCTCTTGTAGTAGACCCTTGGGGAAACATTTTAGGAGATGCAGGAGAAGGTGAAAAAGTCCTTTTAACTGAAATAGATCTTGAAGAAGTGCAGAAAGTCCGTAAAAGAATTCCTGCACTAAAACACAGACGAATACATTCTTAAAGAATAGATTCGATTTCGCCTGAAAGAATCTATTCAATCCACTTCGGATATAATCCTAAACGATCTATCACTTCTCCGTCGTGAGCAGGAACAACCTCCAAATTCGGATAAGCTTTCAAAAGGGAATGTACTCTGTATATTTCCTTTCCGACGAGTTCCTGATCTCTATCCACAATAGATCTAAGTAATCTGGTTCTATGGGAAGGAATTTCAAAACCTTCTCTTGCCCAAGTAATATCTCCCGTAAAAAAGAATCTTTTGCCAGAAGGTAAATTAAGGAACATTCCGATATCTCCTGCAGTATGTCCTTCCATAGGAACGAATACAACAGAGCCATCTCCGAACCAATCCAGGCTTATGGAATAATTTTCATAAGGTTTAGGAGAAAAACCCAGATTCTTCCATATTATGTTTTCTGAATCTAGCTGTTTTGGTAAATATCCTTTTTCCACTCCGAATTCTTGCAGATGTTTTCTACCTTCTTCGGTGGACCAAATCCTTGCTTTAGGAAAATCTTCGACCCCGCCAGCGTGGTCCCAATGCAAATGAGAAAGAACGATGTCTCCAATCTTCTCCGAATCCATTCCGTTCGTTTTTAATTGAGAAACCAAAGGATTCGGATTTTCATAAGTAACCATAGGTTTTACATAAAATCTATGGTCTTTATATTGTTCCTGGATTTGAGTTCCAAGACCTGAATCAAATAAAAATATGCCTTTGGGATGTTCCACAAGAACAACACTATGATAGATCTGTTTTCTGTGGAAGAGAGGTCCACCTTCGAATATGAATGCGGAGGATGCCTTCTTCTCCCCTGTTTTAAAGATCGTAAACTTGAGTTTGGCTAGTCCAGAAGGATTTTCCAATCTTGGATCCTTGGATAATTTTTCCAACTCAGGGACTTCTGAAACTGCTAATTTAGGAATTCCTAATGCAGTACAAAATACTAAAAGTAAAACGGCGAGTATCGCCGAAAAAGTGATTTTAAGTTTCATAATTATTTCTCCGAAACGAGAAGTTTTGCTGTTTTAGAAGCGGATCGTATCGCGTTTATATTTCGGCTTGTCCTGGAAATCAAAATGGCTCCTTCCAATAAAGAAAGAATGCCTACCGCGAGTTCTGAAGACTTACTCTCCTCAAATCCGTTCTTCCGGAAAAACGAATCCAATATGGAGATCCAATCTTGGAAAACTGCAGCGCAAGTAGAGTTAACTAAAGAAGGTTCCGATGCGGTTTCAGAAGCTGTGGTCATGATCGGGCAACCCTTGGAAAAACCGGAAGATACAAGCCTGTATTCCAAGGCTGAAAATATCCTTTGGATCCCGGCCGGAACCGATTTGGCGGAATCCAAAACCGCCTTCAATTCCTTGGCCAATTCGTTGCCGGATACCAGAAGAGCTAAGGAAGCCAATTCTTCCTTTCCACCAGGAAAATGGAAATAGATAGATCCTTTGGGAGCCTTCGCGTCTTCTACGATATCGTTTAATCCGGTTCCCGCATATCCCCCGATTTCCAGACGCTCCGCCATGGCGCGGACCATCTTTTCCTTAGCGATTTCTCCCTTCTGACCCATAGGATCTTTAGATCAGATAAAAATAGACCGGTCAACATATTTTTTAAATAAAAGACAAATCCTTAGGATTTGCCTTCCAGAATTCCTGCCATATGTTCCCGGACTTCTACGATCAATTCTTCTTTGAGCTTTTGCCTGATGGCATTGATCTTCTCTTCGAATTTCAGTTTTTCACCCATTTGGCGGTATTGGATATCTCCCAATTCGCGGAAAACGTCGGTTAACATGTTTCCTTTAAATCCTAAGAAGAAGGCGAACCTTCTATACCAAGGAAATGTATGAGCAAGGCAGCTATAACCTACATTCCGAAAATCTTCGGCAGCGGATTCGTCGGAGAGTAAAGGAAGAAGTTTGTCCTTATTTTTGAATAACATCAAAAGAAAGCTGAGGCTAGTCATATTATTAAACGCGAATTTTTCAGACAATTCACGGAGCATATTTTTGACCAAAACCTTGTCCCATGGGCAAATGAATAACTCCGGACCTTCCGGGCTGTAATATATACAACTCAATAAACTGGAATCATGTTGGACGGACTTGATCACTTCCGAATCAAACGGCAGATCCCTTCCGATTGACAAAGACATATAACGTGCCATAGCACCTTTCCCGCTCAGTACAACTTTTTTGAGCCCGTTCTCCACACTCTTTTCTCTGGCTCCCTTCAGGAACATATCACTTTCCAGAGATTTTTGAGTGATCACTCTGGCTAAACGGAAGAAATCGGAGTACGCTCCTTTGTTTCCGGAAAGTTGGGTCAGTTTTGCAAACTCTTCCGAGTAAATGGATTTTCGGATCAATAAAGGATCGTTGTTCAATAGACCGGATTCGTCGGAAAGAATGGTTTCTCGGATTGTGATCAATTGTTCCGCTAATTTAGGATTTTCCGTAACTAATTTAGGGATCACCTTTTTTTCGTATAATTCGGATACTTGGGTGAATAATGCATCCGCGTCTTGATCGGGAACATGAATATAACCGCAGGTAGAAGTCCTAGTCAGGATCTCTTCTTCTTGGATAAAAGAATGGATGAGCTTATAATAATCATCCAGCAAATCCTTATGCATTAGGTTTTTATGATATATTTTCCCTAATAATTCTTTGGCCTTGTCCGTATAAGCGTATTTAAAATGAGGAGTATTCCCATCCGCTAAAGAATATAATACTTCGTTCAAAACAATCTCTCTATCGTTTTGGGATGAGATCTCGAAATTTCGTATCGTACCTGCGGATTTTCGAGCGATCTGGAAGAATATATCCCTTACTGTCTCTGGACTTCCCTTTTTAGAGGATTTGGCTCCCAATACATGAAGCAGTATCTCCAACTCACCCGTGTTCTTCTTGGCATAGATCCTGGGAACAACTAATAATAGTCCTTTAGAGATCAATTCACTGATCTCTTCCACAAACTTGTAGTCCAATTCTGTAATTGCAGGATACGCGGGGATCTTGCCGGAGTTTAAACCTTCACTATTCGTAGATTCTCCTGCGAGTAACAGGAGTCTTTCCATATCAGGACTGAAATAAGGCCTTTCGTCATTAGGATAAGAATCTTTGGATTTGATCTGTAAATATGCAGGTCTGAAAGAAGCGAATTTTCCGAACTCGCTAGTCGGCTGGTTTTGTTGATCAGGTGTCGTCATCGTTTCCATTTGAACATCCCGAAAAGAAATCAATAAATTTCTTCCTAAACTAAAAGACGAAAAGAAGGGATGAATTATTTAGAATTTTAAGATAATATAATAAATTAAAAAATGATTTATGTTAAGTACAATTTTATACTCCTTCTAAAATTAGTCCCGGTCTATCATTTTATCAATAAAATATGTCTTATTATATTTTCTGAATAGAAACAGTATACTTATCCAAGCAAAAGTATAGAGACCGTTCGTTTTAAAATCTTTCTACAATTTCCGGTATAGCATCGGATGTTGAAATTCCCACAAAATTGTAGTAGGAATATGCTTGCTATACATCCATTCGGTTCCAAGATCTCCGCATGATACAACATCCTTGGCACGAGGCCAGTCCCGGCCCAAATCCTCCTCACGAAGTTCATGCACTTGTAGAAATTCCTTCCGGAAGTAAGGCCAAGTTCGAAGTAGATAAGGACTCAGGGCTTATCAAATTGGACCGGGTACTTTTTGCTTCCGCGCATTATCCTGCTCATTACGGTTTTATTCCCCAAACATTGGGGGATGATAAAGATCCACTGGATATTTTAGTTCTTTGTTCGGAAGAAGTTCCTCCACTTTGTTTGGTACCTGCGAGAGTGGTCGGAGTAATGAGAATGATAGATAGAGGAGAAGGTGACGAAAAGATCCTGGCTGTCGCCTCTGGAGACAGAAGTTTCGACGGCATAGAGCATGTATCTCAGCTACCGAATTCTTTTAGAGCAGAGCTGACTCACTTCTTCTCCGTTTATAAACAATTGGAAAAGAAAGAAGTTAGGGTAGAAGAGCCAGAAGGCCCTGAGGTAGCAAAAGAGCTGATCCTCAGAGCATTAGATTTTTATAAACAGAAGTTCCCTAAAAAGTAAGATCAGCCTAAGACCTCGTATACTTCGCTGGACTTGGATTTTCCTTTTACTTTTACTTTGCCTAACTTTTTAAAGGAATACTTTCTGCGATTCTTCAACTTGCGGTATGTGCTTTCGCTAAGTAGAAGGTTCGCATGAAATTCCTTGGTTAATCCCTCAATACGAGAAGCAAGATTGACTGCGTCCGAGATCACTGTCCCATCCATTCTTTCTTCTTCTCCAATCGTTCCAAGCATCAATGTTCCAGTATGAAGTCCGATACCAATTTGTATCGGCTCATAATGTCGATCTGCTCTGGATTGGTTTAGACTTTCCAACTCTCTAAGCATTTCCATCGCAGCATCCAGAGCCTGGTCGGGCAAACTAGGAAAGAGAGCCATAATTCCATCTCCCAAATACTTATCAATGAATCCACCGTGCTTACGGATAATCGGTCCCATCTTCCTCATATAAGAATTTAAGAAATCAAAATTGTCCTTAGGAGTCATCTTCTCAGAAAGTTGAGTAAAGGATCTGATATCCGAAAATAGGATGGTCATTTCTCTTTGGACCTGATCTCCCAAGCCAATCTCAGTAATATCATTCTTATTCAAAAATTTCAAGAATGCTAATGGGACAAATCTACTGTAGGCCTTGTTCACTTCTAACAAGTTGTCTGATAAACGTTCTATGTATAAGAACGCCTGGGAAAACCGGAAGGAGAGCAGATAAGACTGCACGAATATAAAAACAAATAATCCTAAAGGAAGATAATATCCCGTATTTATCACCGCTTGAGAGTATAAGCTATCATTGATCGCAGCTGCAGTTAAAGCAATCACTCCTCCAAGAGCCATTAAAGAACCTTCTGCTCTTGTTTTGACCAAACGGACCAATACAAAGAAGATCCACAATATTACGAAAATTAAACATACTTGGAAAGGGATCAAAGTATGAGTATAAATACTCGCAGGAGTAACCACTACGATCGCTGATACAATCAGGTTAAACCCAATGAAAAATTTTCTTAACTTCGCAGAGAATGAGTGCGGATACAACGCATCCAGATAATAAACAAAAAATGGAACGGCCAAGTAGAAGGAAATATATTCCAGCTTATTAAAAAATTCCCAAGGTAAATGAGGAAATTTTAGGATCAGGAATCTTTCTCCTGTTACAAATATCCTGAGGCAGATGCTCGCGCAAAATGCTCCGAAAAACAGCCCGGTCATGTCCCTTCTTCTTAAAGAATACAAACCAAAATGATATAAGGCCATAATGATGATACTTCCGAACAAGAACATCTCACTAAAAGAACTGTTGTCTCTGAAGTTTAGAAGGTCTACTTCTGTCCCCATTCTAAGAGATTCCCAAAGTCCTCCCTTATAATGATCAAAATTAGAGATCTCTACTTGGAGTAACATCTCCTTGTTAGGTTGCCCGATCGAAACATAAAGTGGAAGATACTGTGGACGAGACGAGTTTGGATCAGGGCCCACCACTCCATTTCCCATGATCTTCTTCCCATCCAAATAGATAGAAGCAGCAGTTCCAGCTCCTTGGAAATGCATCATCAGCCTTCCTTGATTTTGGCCTGGAATAATTTTTAAAGTGTAAGTGCCATATCCGAAAGCCATCAAAGGATTCATACCTTCTAACTTTGGGATTTGATTCCAGTTACCCGGAATATTTACTATATGAGTTTGAACATCTTTAGATCCAAGATCTGGTCTAGAAACCCCAAGTTTCATCCATTGGAATTTCCACTCTCCATCCAATTTTACGATCCCGTCTTCTGCGAAATTCCAATCTCTTAGATCCAAAACTCCGTTTTCTGCAAGAGGAGAAATTTTAGATGAACTTTTGTTTCGACAGGAGAATAACGTTAGGACCAAAAATAGTAAGAGTGGAATGACTTTGAGAGATTTCATATTATCGATTTGAAATTGGACGATTATCGCCTTTGTTTTCCTCAGATCGGAAGAGGAATTTCCCGATCCTTCTAGGGAAAGCGGGAGCAATACTAATAAAATTTCGAAATCAATTAAATCAGAAATTTAGGAATTCTGAGGGATTTTTGGAAAATTTTTCCGGTGAGAATCTATAACTCTCGTTCGATGAAAAGTAAAAAAAGGTCTCCCGGTTGGCTCCGGGAGTTTTGTACGTTAGAATTTTTGTAAGAAGCTCTCCAAAATATTACGGAATTCTTCTGGTTGGTCCAATTGCAACCAATGTCCTGCATCCGAAACTACTTTATGTGGAAATCCCAAATGAAGCCTGTGTAACGCAAATTGATCGTCATTTTCAGGCGTGACGATCGCAAGTTTAGGACCCACATATCTTTTTAAAGAATGGTTCGGATCATAATCCAATAGCTCTGAGGTAATCTTGATCACTGTATCTTTAGGAGCTCTGATTAATTCTCCCATCAGCCTTTCTTTTACTGCAGGTTTAGAATCTGCCAATAATTGTTCCCAATAAGATTCAGTAGTTTGCACATATTCATCTGAATATAAAGCATTCTTGATTTGATTACGAACTGGCTCGGGTAATTTTTTAGGATCTCCATTGGAATCTACAAGAACAAGGCCAGCTACTCTACTTGGATTTTCACCTGCGTATTGTAATGCGACACTTCCTCCCATACTATGCCCTACTAACACAAATCTTTGTAATCCCAGAAGATTTACAACTGTGGCCAAGTCCTGTGCCATAGAAGAGATCCTATAATCTCCATCTTTAGGAAATTCAGAATCTCCATGACCTCGCAGTTCTATTCGGACCACCCTTCTGTTTGGAACGAGCGATTCCTTGATCTCTTCCCAATGAGAAACATTCCCTCCGAAAGAATGGATAAACACCACTGGCATGCCTCCAAATCCTTCGTCTTTATAGGAAATTTTCCCAGTAGGACCATGGACAGAGGTTTTGATAATTTCACCTTTACAAAGAACAATGCCAAAAACGGAAGTTGCTAAAGTAATCATAAAAACAAGCATACCAGAATATACATGACAAGTTCTGTCATATTTAGAAGTTTATACTAAATTTATGAGAGCTGATAGGCTTCTAAATATTCTCCTACATTTGCAGGCAAAAGGAAGAACCACTGCAAAGGAACTTTCTAAAAAATTAGAAATTTCAGAACGAACTGTTCATAGGGATATGGAGGCTCTTTCTGCTGCAGGAATTCCAATCTATGCAGAGAGAGGGATAGGTGGAGGTTGGAGTTTAAGCGAGGGTTATAGAACAAACCTTACAGGTTTTAAAAAAGAAGAAGTAATCTCCTTATTATTGGTACATTCTTCTCGCGTTTTAGAGGACTTAGGAAAGAAAAAGGATTTCGATTCTGCATTTGTCAAACTCATGGCCTCTCTTCCTCCTGCATATAAAAAGGATGCAGAAACCGCGAGGCAAAGAATTCATATAGATGGTCTTGGTTGGGGTCGCGCTATCAGAGAACTTCCACTTCTTCCGATACTACAAGACGCAGTTTGGGAAGAAAAAAAAGTAAAGATCATTTACGAGAAAGAAGGTGGAAAGCCTGAACCAAGGATCATAGAACCTTACGGCCTCGTAGCGAAAGACACAATTTGGTATGTGGTTGCAAAACGTGGAAAAGAAATGAGAGTCTATCGTATCTCTCGTATAAAAGAAGCAGCAATAACTCCTGAAAGATTTGAAAGACCTAAAAAATTCGATCTAAGCCAATATTGGGAAGAATGGATCAAAGAATTCAAATCAAGAGTTCCTAAATATTTGATTAAAATTAAGGTCACGGATGCCACTGCGGAACATATCAAAAGTCTTCCCTATATGAAATGCCTAAGCCAAAAACCTATGGCAAAAGGTTTTACCGAAATGATAATCGATATGGAAACCAAGGAATGGGCATTAGGAAGTATGCTTCAATATTGTGATTCTGTTTTTGTTTTGGAACCTCTGGAATTGCAGGAAGCAATTCGACGTAAGGCCAAAGAAATCCTGAAAATTTACGAATAAAACTAATTACCCATCTAATTTATAGAAAGTCAGAAGAAGATTGATTTTCCCGTCAGATCAAAGATAATTTTTCGAATAGAACTGCATGTCTTCTTCTCCTAAAAACTATTGGATACGAAACCCAAACTTTCTGGAAAATCAGGAGGATGCGATACTCATCGCTGATAATAAAGGAAAACTTTTGGATTCAAATTCTCAGGCAAAAGAGCTTGGACTCGTGCCAGAAAAAGATGATCTGAAACATTCTTCTTGGTATAAGAAACTCTCAAACGCAGATTCCAAAGAGCATTCTCATCTTACATTACATCTTTCTTCAGGTAAGAAAAGATTCGTTTGTAGGACAATTCCAATCTTAGTGGATGAAAAAGAACCTGCAAAGGCATTCTATTTCAGAGACATCACAGAAAGATCTTTTACTAAAGCGAAGGCGAAAAGATACGAGTCCCTTTTCAGAAGAAGGGAAAACAAAATTAAAGAATTAGAGATCCGTGATAAACTTACAGGTCTATTTAATAGAGAATACACGATCGAATCCTTCCAAGCAGAACTTTATAGAGCAGAAAGAAGCGGAACCGCAATTGGAGTGGTTTATTTGCATATAGACGGATTAAAAGAGATCAACGAAATATTCGGGAATAACGGAGGAGACCTTCTTCTTAAAGAAATGGGAAGGATACTTTTGGAAAATTCCAGAAGAAGTGATATCACTTCCAGGATCGGAGGTGAAAAATTCTTACTTCTTCTTCCAGGAGCGCATAAGAATATAGTTTTGGAAAGGGCGGAGAAGATCAAAAGATTATTTTCAGAATCCAGTTCCAACGGTTCCTGGGGAGAAGTGAAAATCACAGTTTCCTTAGGAGTTGCAATGTATCCGGAAGATGGTTCTACATATGATATTCTTCTGCAAAAAGTCCAAACAGGAAATTAAATGACCCACGTAGAAAAGTTCGAAGGCGAAAGAGCACAAGTATACGAGAGAAGAATTGGAAAGATGATCCCATTCTATTCAGGGATCATGGAATTGGTAGCAATCTATCTTTTGGAAAACACTCCCGAAAAAGGAAAGATCTTATCCGTAGGCTGCGGAACTGGGGCAGACTTTGCCAGATTATTAAAAATTGCTCCTGATCGGTTTTCGATTACAGGCTTAGATCCTTCTCCTGAAATGATCGAACAAGCTCAGAAAAAATTTCCAGAACTTAAACTGATTTGCGGAACTGTAGGAGAACTTCCCGCTGCCGAAGAATATGATTCTGCTACTTTACTATTCGTTTTACATTTCCTTCCAGATACTGGAGATAAACTTTCCATCTTAAAAGAGATTTATGCACGATTGAAAGAAGGTGGAAGTTTAATCTTATTCGATCTATTCGATTCCGAACCAAATCGACCAGAGATCTTATTTCAGAATATAAAATCTTATCTAATCAATTTCCAAGGCTGGGAAGAAGAAGCAGTACAAATCTATTTAAAAAGAGTATTCGAACTCCATCGTATTCCAAGATCCAGATACACAGATCTTTTGCAAGAAGCCGGATTTTCAGTAAACTCTCAAAAATTTAGATCCTTGCATGTTGGCGGATGGATCGCTACTAAATAAAATTAACTTCTTTTACTAGGTTTAAATGCAGAGGTCATATTTTTAGAAGCTAACTTCTTCTCATAAAATTCTTTAGAAGCAGCGTAGATCGTTTTTTCGAAAGTGGCGTATACTGTCCCTTCTTCGTCTTCGTATTTTGCAGGAAGATCAAAAACGATTTCACCTTTTTCTAATATATCCTGTTTCGTTTTTTGGATCAATTCCTCTGTGATCAAAAATCGGATCTTTACTTTATCAAGGATCGGCCTGACAAATTTTACCTTTGCTGCTTTGTCCCAAACAACATAATCAGGTCCAAGTATCCACATCATCATCAACATATAGTAGGGATCTACTGAACTATAGATACTTCCCCCATAAATTGTTCCGACTCTATTCAATGTACGAAGATTTTTCTTTAAGCTAACATGAAGTTCTCGTAGATCGGAAGAGATAAATTGTATTTTTCCTCCTGTGCACCACAGACAAGGCCAATGGTTTAAACGAAAACGTAACCACCAAGAAGATAGAGATTCTTTTTTATCACTAGTATATAATTTCATAATGGATTCTTTGCTGTCAGATTGGAAGTTCTACTCTTCTACGCAAGGCGATTTCCCTTACACTCATTCCTGAAAACCTCCCTTATATTCCGATTATATTAAGATAACAAATCTAGAACCGTTTGATTTTTTAAAAAACAACCGTTATGTTAACTTTTTAAAAATATTTGAAAGGACGTTGACAGGGGAAAAGTTCCAGTTATTTCTTTTTTTACTCCGTATATCGGAGTGAAGCATTAAACTTTTATAATGCGTAAAAATAGATCATTTGAATGGTGAAAAAATGAAAAGTTCCACGGTGTTTTCCTCTCGAATCGTCGCAGTCGCATTTATTTGCGCTCTGTCCCTGATCGGAGCCGGATGTAAAGATTCCTCCTCAAATTACGATTCTTTGTTATTTTTAGTCCAATCTAACAGTAAATCCGGAGGAGCCCTCCCAGCAGACATAAATTATAAGGCAGAATACCTAACTCCTGCTCCTTTGGACCAGCCAAGCGGAATTCCTTTCGAAGGAGGCGGAACCAAGGGAAAGGACGGAAGAAGCCCAAGACCAGTATATGCTCCAAAATTACAGATAGATCCACAGGGTTGGATGAGCAGCGGATACCAATCCAGATCCAATACTCAGCTCAGAAACATTTGTATCCCAGGAACACATGACTCAGGAACTTACGGGATCCAGGGAATTGACGAGAATATTTCCCAAACCCAAGAATACAATGTGGGAGAACAATTGGCTCTCGGATATCGTTACTTCGATCTAAGGATCAAAAAGATAAGCGGACAATTTAAAATCCACCACGGATCCAGTGTTTCTGTTTCTGCTCAGGAAGTGTTCCAACATATCTCCAGCTTCGTGAATAATCGCAAAAAAGAGATCGTATTCGTTCATATCCAGAACGTGGACAGCATGAGCGATGCAGAACATTACGAACTGAAAGACCAACTGGTTCTTCCTTATTTAGGTTCCAGAATGGCTCCTCGTAATTTAGGAAATTCAGTTAACTTTGGTCAACTTTGGGATCTAGATAAAAACGTAATCTTGATCTGGGGCGGTGGAAATTTCGCAGATCTATCTCAATTGTATTGGAACCAAGGCCAGACAATGAAAAGCGACTGGCAAAATACTGGAAACGAATCCGATCTAGTAAGCGCACTCAGAGATCGTATCAAGGACAATAGAGAAGGTAAATTTTACGTAGCTCAAATGATCCTTACTCCAAATGCATCTCAAATCATCTTCCCTCCTTATTGGGGAAGTATAGAAGACCTTACGAATGATAAATTGGATCATGCAAGTTTTGTTTATGACTTGGATAGAGAAGCTAAAAAATCAGGGCAACGTATCAATATTGCAATGGTAGATTTTGCAGGTCCTCGTTTCTCCCAATACGCGTTCGAAGCATGTATGGATGTGAATGATCTGGAGCCAAGATACTTCACTTTAAAAAGTAAACAATCTAATCTATGTTTAGATGTGAGCAACAGCGGAACAGACAACGGCACTCGTGTCCAAGTTTGGAATTGCAACAACACTAATGCTCAGAAATGGTTCTATGAACATTCTACAAGTCATCTTCGAAGCAAATTGAATAATGATAAATGTTTGGATAACGGCGGAGAGAATTGGAACGGAGGAAAAATAGTCCTCTGGGATTGTAGAGACAATATAGATAATATGAGATTCGATTTTTACGATGATTCTATGCGAGTTAGACAAAACGAATCTATCGCAGTGGACGCTAACGGTTCTACAAGCGGTTCTCTAGTAAGCCAATGGACTTGGCATGGTGGAAACAACCAACGTTGGGAGAAAAATTATGAAACTCCTTACTTTGCTCTTGTCAACCAAGACTCTGGCAGATGTTTAGATATAAGCAATAGCAGTACTGCAAATGGAGCAAGAATCCAAGTTTACAACTGTAACGGAACAAACGCTCAAAAATGGTATTATGATGCAGGCAATGGGTTTCTAAGAAGTAAGCTGGATCCAAATAAATGTATGGATAATGGTGGAGAAGCTCGTAACGGCGGGAAGATTGCTCTCTGGGATTGTAAAGACATGAATAATATGAGATTCGATTTTGTAGGAGATAGTATCCGTAACAGAATCAACTCATTATACGCGGTCGATGCAAACGGAGCGTCCAACGGATCTTTAGTAAGCCAATGGGAATTCAAAAATACCAATAACCAACTCTGGAAAAAATCATATTAAGTTCGAAAACGGGGAATCTTATTTGATTCCCTCATAACGATACATCCAGTCTTGGCCTTTCTTAGCAAAACTAGGTAAGGCCAGAGTTAGTATCCTATCCCTGATCCAACAACCTATCGGGCTCAGTTTTTTCTTTCTATTTCCGTTCCTTCTAGATTCTTCTATAATCCTCTCCACTCTAGGCCTTCTGATTATTTCGAAATCTCTAAACGCCTCCGGAACGGAAGCGGATCTTTCTAAAAGTGAATATAGGGTATGAGAATCTTCCAATGCCATAGATGCTCCTTGGCCGGTATGAGGACTCATTACATGAGCAGCATCTCCAATTAACAATACCTTATCATTTCCCCATTTAGGCAGACTCCTCAAGTCATGAACGTTCCCTTTCAGGATTGTAGGAGAAGCTTGGATGATTCTTTCGATTGGATCATGCCATCCTTTATGTATTTCTAATATTTTATTTCTCCAGGATTCGTCGCTCATAGAGTAAATCTCTTCCCTTGTAAGTTCTTTTTCAGAAGGGATATTGCTCCACCACATCCAAGAAGTATCCTCAGTGTTTCCACAGGCGGCAAAACCAAAAAAACCTTCCGGTCCGAAAGTAAAATGGATCGGTCCTCTTTTTGAATATTTTTCAGGGATCACATCTGCAGAAACGAATCCTCCCGCATTTAAGATTCCGGTATATTCAGGTTTTGGAAAATTAGGAAAAAGAAAATTACGGACTTTGGAATGATTTCCGTCGGCTCCGATAAGAAAGTCCGCTTCTGCAGAACTTCCATCTTCGAATTTTGCGATCACTCCTCCATCTAATGGAAATTCCGCATCGGAGAATTTTTTTCCGTACTCGATCTGGATCCCTTCCTTCTCCGCAGCCTCCAATAAAAGAAGATGGAATCTTGCACGAGAAACCACGATTGCAGATTCTCCGAATTGAGAAACGGATCCATTTGGGATCATTGCAAGAATCTTTCCTATATGATTCCTAAAAATCATTTCATCTGAAAGTGTTCCTATCTTTAACATCTCCGAAGTCAGATCTAATTCTCTCATCACCTTCATTCCATTAGGTGATATTTGAAGAGCCCCTCCTATATCTTCCGCAGGACGGGAATAGGATTCCATCAGACGAACTCCATACCCTGCCCTTTTCAAAAATAATGCAAGAGAAGGGCCTGAGATTCCGGAGCCTACGATTATAAAATTGGGTCTCGCCAGTTCCATATTTATCCTCCAAATGCTGCCTTGATCACTGTGAAAGCAGAGACCCAAGAATACCACGGGTAATCCGGAATTTCGTTCTTGCTATTTTCTGCCATGTTTGTTCTCCTTAAATCGAATTAACTCGATGACTAATTATCTTGATTATCGAGATATTTGACGGTCAAAATAATTGCAAGACAAAAAAATCCCAAAAACTAAGCCCGAATTGATGGAATCCATTATGACCGATTCCAAAAACCTGAGCACTGTATCCATTTTATTCCACCAAACCATCGCGGATAGACTCGGGCTGCACATTACAGATCACAAATGTGTGGACTTCCTATTTACGCAGGGTCCCCAAACAGCAGGGGAAATCTCTAAGAGCATGGGACTTAGCACTGGTGCTGTAACTTCTCTAATTGATCGTTTGGAGAAGAAGGGGCTGGTTGAACGTAAGAATGATCCAAGCGATAGGAGAAAGGTGAGAATTTTTCTGACCCAGGATATGTCCGCTATGCAGAAAATAGGAAGCCTATTCGAAGGTTTGGCAAAATCTGTTTGGGAACAACTCTCTGCTTACACTGCAGAAGAACTAAAGATCATTTTGGATTTTACCCGCAAATCAATTCGAATCATGGAAGAAGAAAGAGAAAAACTTCTGCAAAACCGACCGGATTTATAAGAGCTTAATGAGTCCTGAAGCCTCCGCAGTTTATAAATCTTTTAGAAGGATTCTACTATTCCGGATATATTTTTAAGCTTGCTCAACTAGCCGATATTGCAGAACAATTCTGCGAAAACTTTTAGAACTAAATGAATTCCAGGCATTTCGAGAATTTTTAGTGGAGGAAAGGATGAAAGCTTTAGTAACAGGAGCAAGCGAAGGGATCGGAAGAGAATTCGCTAAACAACTTGCATCAAAAGGTTATAAGATCACTGCAGTAGCAAGAAACGAAGTAAGGCTCAAACAACTAGTAGACGAACTAGGAAAAGGTCATAACTTTATTATTGCCGATCTATCGGATCCAAAATCAACAGCAAAGATCCAAAAAGAGTTAGAAGACAATCATTACGATTTATTAATAAACAACGCTGGGTTCGGGGTATACGGACCGTTTGACAAGGCGGACCTTCCTAGATTACAGGCGATGACCCGTTTGAATATAGACTCTCTTGTATCCTTGTCTTATTCTTTCTTAAAAAAATCCCAATCAGGAGATTCTTTGATGAATATCTCTTCTACCTTGGGTCTTGTTCCAATGCCTTCTTCCGGAGTGTATTCAGCAACTAAGGCATTTGTAACTTCTTTCAGTGAATCCTTATGGTATGAGCAAAGAAAAAGAGGAGTTTATGTTATGGGGCTTTGTCCTGGAGTAACAGTTTCTAACTTTTTCGAAAGAGCCGGAGGAGATCCAAAAGATTTTCCAAAAGCAATCGCTCAATCCGCGGAAACTTTGGTGGAATATGCTTTGGCAGCTTTAAAAAAGAGAAGTTCCCCTACTGTGGTTTCTGGACTTCCAAATAAAGTTCTAGTAAAAGTTTCTAAGCTGATCGGAAGAAAGGCTACAGTTAAATTGATGGGAAAAATGAGGTAATAGATGACGTCCCCTTTTTTTGGAGAATTTTTAGGCACATTTGTGCTGATACTTTTAGGAGACGGAGTAGTAGCCGGAGTTTTATTAGAAAAATCTAAAGCAAAAGATTCCGGTTGGATAGTGATTACTGCTGCTTGGGCATTCGCAGTGATTTTAGGAGTTTTTACTGCAAAAGCATTTGGAAGTGCGGATGCTCATTTAAATCCTGCAGTTACTTTGGCATTTGCTGTACAGTCTGGAGAATATTCTAAAATTCCAATATACCTTCCTGCACAATTTTTGGGGGCGTTTTTAGGAGCAATTGCTGTATACCTACATTATCTTCCTCATTGGAAAGAGACAAAGGACTCAGGAAAAATCTTAGCAGTATTCTCTACAGATCCTGCTATCTCTAATCCGCCTTCTAACTTCTTTAGTGAATTTTTGGGGACATTCATTTTGATCTTAGGGATACATTCTATCTTCTCCGCTCAAATTGCTGATGTGACCACACCTATGGGAGTTTTTTTTGTAGGTATCTTAGTTTGGGTGATTGGACTTTCCATGGGAGGAACTACAGGATATGCGATCAATCCTGCGAGAGATCTTGGGCCTAGATTAGCACATTATCTTCTTCCTATTGCAAACAAAGGAAACTCTGGATGGAAATATGCATGGCTTCCCATTCTTGCACCTTTAGCAGGTGGGGCCTTTGCAGGAATATTTTTAAAATCCATATTATAATTTTAAAGGTTTAGCAGGATCCAATCGACAACATGAAATCATTTTCTCTCAAACAAACATTCTTAATATTCTTTTTGATCTATATATCTTGTTTAGGAGAACAGATCCGAAACAAACCTATCGAAGGAAATTTGGATCTACAAGGTCATAGAGGAGCCAGAGGTTTAAAACCAGAAAACACCTGGCCGGCATTCGAAGAGGCCCTTTCTCAAGGAATGACCACGATCGAATTGGATACTGTTCTAACCAAAGATCAGAAAATTATAATACATCATGACTCTGAATCTAATCCTGCATTATGTTCTAAGAAAGATGGATCAGAGATCATTTCTAAATCTATTTATGAACTTACTCTGGCAGAATTAAAAGAATTAGATTGTGGAACTAAAAAGAATCCTAAATTCCCTGAGCAAGTCTCTGTTCCTGGGACTGAACTTTTGACCATACAGGAGTTTTTTGAAAAAATCCAAACATGGGAAAGAACGGGAAAAAGAAAAGTTATCCCAAAGTTTAATATAGAGACAAAATTCCCACAAGATGCAGAGTCCCAGGTCTCTAATGAAATTTTAGAAGCACATGTAAATCTTCTGATCAAAGCGATTGAAACAGCAAAGGTCACTGATCGCGCAACAATCCAATCTTTTTATCTTCCTGCGATTTCCTTGGTAAAAAAGAAAAATCCTAAGATCAAAACTTCTGCGTTATTCTCCCTCACCTATTCCCAAGGGACTGCAATGAAATTTGGGTTTGGTAATTCCAGAAGAGAATATGTTTTAAATCAAACTAAAGAGTTAAGGGCAGATATTATTTCTCCTTATTTCTTATATGTAACAGATGAATTCGTTTCTAAGGCTCATTCTTTAGGAATTAAAGTGATCCCTTGGACAGTAAATGATACAAATGAAATGGAAAGATTGATAGAAGCAGGCGTGGACGGAATTATTACAGATTATCCAGATCGACTGAATTCTGTTCTTAAAAAACATTAGACACCCTTTCGGTTCTGCTTATCCTAACGGGAAGTGAAGCGGTCTCTTATACTTCTTTCTAGTTTTTGGTTTTGTTTCTCTTTAGAAGCGGCACCGATCGAAGACGGAGTGTTGCAAATTTCCTCTCCGGATCTTGCTGAACACTCCGAACTGATTCCATTAAATGGGAACTGGCAATTTTTGTACGGAGAATTTGTTTCTCCTGAAAAAAGTTCAACAGCTAACTGGGATATGTTAACTATTCCTCGTTCTTGGCAGGATACTAAAAAAGGAGATCAAGTACTTCCGAGAGAAGGAGCAGCAAGTTTTCGTTTATCCATCATCTTCCCGGAAGAAGATCTGAAAAAAGAAATCGGGTTGATGATGCCCGACTTTGCATCTTCTTACAAATTATATTATAATGGAAGATTAGTTTATTCTTCTGGCGCTCCTAGTTTAGATCCTTCTTCTGAAATTCCTAAGATCAAATCTGTATATCTACCTTTAAGAATAGAAAAGACAAATACGGAAATTTTAGTACAAGGCTCTAACTGGATCAATAATTTCGGTGGTTTCTGGCAGGTTCCAAAACTAGGAACCTTAGAAGCGATTTATAGAGAAAAACTGATCACTCAATCCAGGGAATCTTTTTTGTTTGGTGGGCTTCTTCTTATAGGACTTTATCATACAGGGCTTTTTCTATTTAGAAGAAAAGAAAGGTCTGCATTCTATTTTGCATTATTTACTTTTTTATTAACTTTAAGAGTAGCATTGATCGGCAACAGGCTCGTCCTGGAAATTTTCCCGGACTTTCCTTGGGAGTCCGTTTTTAGATTAGAATTCTTCTCCTTCTATACTGCAGTTCCGATCTTTTTAATGTTCCATCGATCTTTGTTCCCAGAAGATACATTCTCATGGGTACCTGCTGCTGCTTGGGTTTTAGCAATCGCTTACGATATCACTCTATTATTCCCGATCGGATTTTTTACTAAGATTATAGGTCCATTCCAAATTGTAACAGGGATCGGCCTACTCTATGTTCTGTTTACAGTTTGTTTAGGAGTTTGGAAAAAAAGAGAAGATTCACTTTTATTCCTCACAGGATTTTTTGCATTCGGTATTACGGTAGGAGTAGATCTACTCTGGGACAAATTAAATCTAAGAGGGATTAATCTTTCTCCTTACGGACTTTTAGTATTTACTCTTTCTCAATCTTTAGTACTTTCCAGAAGGATCGCAAGAGCATTCAGAAAATCCGAAATACTTAGTGAGAATTTAAGGATAACGAACAGTGCACTGAATATTCTAAAAGATAATTTGGAAGTTTTGGTCCGAGAGAAAACTTCTGAATTGAATCACTCTTTAGAAAGAATACGAAAAGATTTACTCGTTGCTCAAAGGATCCAGAAAAAACTTTTTCCAGAAAATGTAGAAGCATACAAAGAATTAAAATACGCAGTTAAATATCTTCCAAGAGACGAAGTGGGCGGAGATTTTTACGATATTTTTGAAGTTTCTCCTGGAGTGTATCGTATCTTTCTCGCAGATGCTACTGGGCACGGAGTCCAAGCGGCGCTCGTTACTATGGCAATCAAAGCAGAATACGAGGGAATTAAATTCGGAGCAAAAGATCCAGGATTCTGTTTGGATCTTTTGGATGATAAATTCCAAAGAAAATTCTCTTCTTTAGGGACTATATTCTCTTCAATCATCGTGGATATTTATGCCAGAGAAAACAGATTAGTTTATGCTTCTGCAGGACATCCGGATCAGATTTTAGTACATTCTTCTAATCTTATGAATTTAAGAAGAACAGGTGCTATCATAGGTTTAAAGAACAAAAAAAGTTATGAGAACCAAGAGTTGGAATTTCTAAACGGAGATAGGATGTTTCTTTTTTCGGACGGAGTATTCGAACAATTCAATTCCAAAAGAGAAGCATGGGGAGAATCTAGACTTAGAAATCGGATCTCAGAACTTTCCGCAGAACCTATCGAAAATATTCCGGATATAGTGATGAAAGATCTGGATTTATGGCTTGGATATTCCCAACCCCAAGATGATATAAGTCTGATCGCAATCGAAAGAGTTTGAAAGGACTATTTCTCTTGTACAAAACCGGAAAATAAAGAATATGACAGTCCAAAAAAAGTCCGCACTTCAATTTTTACTTTTTACATTACTTATAGATTTTATCGGCTTCGGGATCATCATCCCTGTGGTTCCAAATCTTTTAAAAGATATGTTGCAGGGAAACTTAAGCACTGCAGCTGTTTATGGAGGACTTCTATCCTTTACATATGCGATCACTCAATTTTTCTTCGCACCTATCATCGGAGGTTTAAGCGATAGATTCGGAAGAAGACCAGTCTTACTCGCCTCCTTGTTCGGATTAGGAATTGATTATGCATTCTTAGCATTGGCTCCAAATGTATTTTGGTTATTCGTAGGAAGAATTATCGCAGGGATCACAGGAGCAAGTTACGGAGTCGCAGGTGCAATCATCGCAGATATCAGTCCTCCTGAAAAAAGATCCCAAAACCTGGGATTAGTAGGAATGGCATTTGGGATGGGATTTATTATAGGTCCGATCATTGGTGGTTTATTTTCTGAATTCGGCCCAAGAGCTCCTTTTTGGGTGGCTTCTTCTCTTTCTCTTTTGAACTGGGTGTATGGATATTTTGTTTTGCCTGAAACACTCATAGAAGAGAACAGAAGAAAATTCAACTGGGTGATGGCAAACCCATTCGGTTCAGTCGTAGCCTTTTTCCGTTACCCTGGACCTTTAAGCGGTCTAGTAGTTTCATTATTTCTAATATTCGTAGCAAACCATTGTATGGAGACCAGTTGGTCTTATTTTACAATGAATAAATTCCAATGGACTGCAACTAAGATCGGATTCTCCCTCGCCGTAGTAGGTGCTTCACTCGCAGTGGTCCAAGGAGGACTACTTAGGATCATCATCCCTAAGTTGGGACAAAAAAATTCTGCTTATATAGGAATTTTAGCGAGAGTGGTCATGAGCGCGTTATTCGCATTCGCTTGGGAAGAATGGATGCTTTATGCTCTACTTGTTCCATTCTCTTTTTGTTTTATCGCAACACCTGCAATCCAAGGTTATATTTCTAATCATGTTTCTCCTACACAACAAGGAGAGTTCCAAGGAATTATGGGAAGTATGATGAGCCTAAGTTCTATTTTAGGCCCATTGCTTATGAGTTTTGTTTTTTCTTATTTTACAAGAGAAGGTATGCAGCCCTATTTTCCGGGAGCACCCTTTATAGTGAGTTCCTTTCTTGCGATCTTAAGTTTAGTGATCGCAATTATTTCTTTTAGAAAGGAAAAACTAAGAGTGGGAGAAAAGGTCGGAGAATAATCTATTCTTCTTCGTCTTCTTCTAACGCAAGATAAAACAGGGCCCATAAAGTATCGAATAGGATCTGCATTAATAACGCGAACCTTTCTTCTCTATCTTCTACAGTTTTAAAATCATTGATTAAAAAGGTAACGAAAGGTTCTAAGATCCTTCTTTCTTCCAGATCAGGAATTGCGTTCAAACTTTTGAGAGTAAAGTTCTCTTCAACAGGAACATTATGATAATTTAATCTACTATTCAGAACTAGAACAGCCAATTCCAGGAGTTCTGCATCTGACATTGTGCTTACACCAGCGTCGTTTAATCCGGAAAGTAAACTAGAGATCGCTTCGTCAGTGATCTCCTCACTTCTATCCTCGTCTTCGTCGCTGTATGCTTCTGAAATTGCGATTAGAACTGCAGTTGCTTGGTCCCAAAAAGAAGACAATGTCTCGTCCAAACGAGCCTCATCCTCTTCTGTTAATTCCCTTTTGAAACCTGAATCTAGATCATCATAAAAAGGTTCCGGATCATCAGTCTCGCATGCTGCAGAAATGAATGTGCGAACAGCAATCCAAAACGGGGACTTATCGTGCCCGACGCGAAGAATTTCCTCGGCATATTTGGCTACTGTAGCTCTCCAAGTGGAAGGGGAATAGGAAGGAATCTCCATATTCAAATAATCCCTACTCTCTCCAAACTCGTCGACACTATAAATCTTTTCATATTATTTTTTAAGAAGAAATTTGAACGGGATCTTTAATACGCTCAAAGATTCTAGTTGCTCCTAACTGAGAAGTATCGATTATTTCCCGCATGAGCATTGACGAAAATTATGATTTCCCCAGGTTTCGTTCCGATTCAAATGCGGGTCATTATGAAAGTTGGTTTGTAAGAGGAAATCATCCAACTCGTCCTCTGGCAATATGGATCCGTTATACTATTTTTTCTCCGAAAAATTCTCCTAAAGATTCAATAGGAGAATTATGGGCGATCTATTTCGATGGAGAGAATGGAAAACATTATGTTTCCAAATCGGAATATCCTATTTCAGAATGTGAATTTACTGGAGATCCATTCAAAGTCCGGATTGCTTCCTCCATTCAAGATCATAATGGACTTAAAGGTAAATCAGGAAACAAACAAGGGTCTACAAACATAGAATGGGACCTAAACTTCTCCGGAGGAGATAAACCTCTTTTTCTTTTTCCCAAAAATCTTTACTCTGGAGGTTTTCCAAAGGCGAAGGTACTGGTAGGCAGACCTTCCCTATTACTTAATGGATTTATAAAATTAGAAAATAATAAAATAGATCTTAAGGACTGGAAAGGTAGCCAAAATCATAACTGGGGCCCAAAACATACGGATCAATATGCATGGGGACAAGTAGCCGGTTTTGACGGAGAAGAAGGTTCTTTTCTGGAATTGGCAACTGCAAAGATTAAGATTGGCCCTCTCTGGACTCCTGCAATCACTCCAATTGTTTTACGTTTACATGGCAAAGAATATGCGCTGAACGGTTTACTCTCTTCTTTTGGAAGAGCAGACTATCATTACTTCGATTGGAAATTTCAGGCGACTTCTCCTGAAATAAAAATAGAAGGAAGAATTCATGCCGATAAAAAAGATTTCGCCTGCCTACGTTATGCGAATCCTCCAGGCGGTTGGAAGTTTTGTCTAAATAGCAAAATAGCTAGAGCAGAAGTTTTGGTCCAAAGAAAAGGAGAAACCTCTCCACTTCGTTTAAGATCTGCCAGAAGTGCAGCATTTGAAATACTTACTGAAGATACTTCTCACAGTTTATTGACTGAAGTTTAAGATTCTTTAACTCTCGACCTTTTTGGGATTGACCAGGTTCCCTTTCTCGAAAATTTTGAGAGTCAGCCTCAGTTTCTTTTAATTCTAAAGGGTTATTCTCTTTGGATAAACCGAAGCGAATCGGGATTTTAGATAAAAATTTCCCGGGGTGGCCTGAGATGGAATGCAGAATGAGGAAAAATCCTTATTGACTTTTTTTGAGACTTATTCTCACTTGCAAAATCAAGCCGGTCCCTGTCCCAGGAGCCGGAGGGAGTCATCCCCACAGTTCATCTCTGGCCCCGGCCGGATTTTATCCGGACCGGGGATTTTTCCAAATTTTAAGGAGATTTCCCATGCGGAACATCCATACAAAAATATTTTCAATTCTGTTCAGTGTTACTCTGTTCGGTTCCCTTATTTCTTGTGGGGGCCCAGGTAGCGATAATTCAGCCGCAGCGATCTTAGGTCTGGATATTCCTGCTAGTGCAACTAAGCCTGAATTTTTAAATCGATATTCAGCTCTTGCTTTTGAGTCTTATACCCAAGCGGAATTAGATGCTTCCAACTTATCAGCAGCAGTCGATACTTTTGAATCTAATTCAGCACCGAGTGAAACCGATCTTACTAATCTTAAAAACCTTTGGGTGAAGGCTCGTGCAAGTTATTTGATCACTGAACCTTTCCGATTCAGCAATGGTCCGATTGATACTGATACCGTGCTCGAATGTGAATCGGGATCAGAATGCGAAAGTCTTTTGAATGCTTGGCCTCTCGACGAAGATGCAGTAGATACTTATATCAGTAACGGCAATAACGTAACAAACTTTGCTTCCATCTATGCTAAGATCGGAGATACCAGCTTAGGTGGAGAAGCAGATCCTGAAGCAGATAAAATTGTATTAACAGGATACCATCCAATCGAGTATATTCTCTGGGGAAAAGACACTAGCAACACTGGAGCAGGAAACAGACCTGCCAGCTATTTCAATGGAACAGGTACTGACGGTCATAAGCACAGGCAATATCTAAAAACAATCACCAATCGATTGGTTGTTCACTTAGGTTTGATCAAAGACCAATGGGATCCTGCCAATACAGGAAACTATAGAGAAACCTTCTTAGACTCTGCGAATGTGAACACTTCTATCGGAAATGTTTTTCAAGGATTAGGTTCCTTCATGGCAGGAGAATGGGGGGGAGACCGTCTTACAGGTGTGATCGGAGAAACCCAAGAAGAAGAACATTCTTGTTTCAGCGATACTACTAAAGCGGACTTCTATTACGATGCTCAAGGTGTATTGAATATCTGGACCGGAAATTACAGCATCCAAAAAGGTGTGAACGTTAGCACTGGACCTGGTCTTTCCGCCATATTAAGTTTTAAACAACAAGGTGGGATCCAATCCGAGATCGAAAGTGCTAGAAATCTTTTCTGTATCAACCTTTCCGACACCGAATCCGCGGATCCGAACTTTACAACAAGCTGTCCTGCAGGAAGTTTAACTCATAGATTCGATCAAGCAATCTCTTCTGGAGATAGCCAACACGGACTATTGGTGAATGTTCAGAGATTGATCGGTTCCACATTGAACAGAGATCTTGTTTCGGCTGCAGCAGCTCTCGGATTCTCTGTAGTTCCATAATAAAAAGTGATTAGGAATATATAATGCAGGTTCGGTCCCTGTGAAAACTTCCGAAAAATATAAAAATATGAACTGTGATAAAAATTTAAACTTCGGTTCCGGAACCGCAAATCCGGAGCCGAACCCCTCTCGGAAGCGTTTGAATAAAACGTTCCCGATATTAGTATGCGTTTTTCTTAATATTCTAAACTGCGGCGGAAAAGAAGGATCAGATCCTCTTGGCATCGCAGCAGTGATCGCAAGCCAAACAAGTATAGCGCCCGACCCTGGAGAAGCCTTTTCCGGAGGATACGGCACCAGATTTATTACCAATCCAACTTCGTTCGATACTCCGGTTGTAAATATGAGTTCCGATGGAATACAATTCAATACCGGAAACAACTTTTTCAATAGAGCTTGGGTGGCAGAAGGTAATAGCGCTTCCTCCGGTTTAGGACCCACCTTTAATACGAGTTCTTGCCAAAACTGCCATGCAGGAGACGGAAGAGGAGCACCACCTTCAAGCGGAACTTTATTTAACTCTGTCGGAATTTTGATCCGGCTTTCCAAGGTAGGAGTTTCTGATCCGACTACAGGCGGACCTGTAGGTTTGGATTCTTTCGGACTACAATTGAATCATAAAGGGATTGGATGTGTTACTCCTCTTGCATACGATTCCAATTTTAACTGCACAGGCTCTACAGGTGCAAACTTTACCCCACCGGAAGGTACGGCTTCCGTCTCTTATACAGGTGCAACTGTTGTAAGAAATTACACTGCAGGCGGAACAGTTACTTTAAACACTCCAGTATATTCAATCAGCTGGAACACAAATATCGATGTAGCCCCTTCTTCCTTTAATTTTTCGCCAAGAACTGCTCCTATGATCCCTGGTTTGGGCCTGTTAGAAGCAATTCCTGAATCTACTATATTAGGCTGGGCAGACCCAACCGATTCAGATGCGGATGGAATATCAGGAAAAGTGAATATGGTTTGGGACGCCAAAAATCATAAAAAGGTTTTGGGACGTTTCGGTTGGAAAGCAAACGAGCCAAGTTTATTCCAACAAAACCAAGGTGCTTTTTTAGGAGATATAGGGATCACGAGTCCATTATTCTCTACGGATAATTGCCCAAGTACTCAGACACAATGTTTAGCGGCAGCTTCCGGAACTGCAGATCCTGAAATTACTTCTTCTATCGCTGAGTCTGTAAATTTCTACACCAAGTTAGTTGCCGTCCCTGCCAGAAGAAATTTGTCTGACCAGGATGTGATCGACGGAAAGGTATTATTCTCATCCATCAAATGTGATGCATGTCATAAACCTCATGTTCTTACTGGAAATGTTCCAGGACTTCCTGAACTTTCTTACCAATACATCAAACCTTATACGGATCTACTCTTACATGATATGGGTCCTGATCTTGCAGATGGAAGACCAGATTTCGATGCAGACGGACAAGAATGGAGAACCCCTCCTCTTTGGGGTCTAGGTTTGATCCAAGAAGTAAACGGACATTTAAAGCTTATGCATGATGGAAGAGCCAATGGGATAGAAGAAGCGATCCTATGGCATGGAGGAGAAGCCGACGCAGCACGAACCGGTTTCCAAAATCTATCTTCTACTGACAGACAAAAGCTGATCAAATTTTTGGAATCTTTATAGGAGAATCGGCAATGAGATCCATATTATCTAATTCTTTATTTAGAAAAACATTATACTTTATTTTGGTATCTTTCTTTGTTTCCTGCGGCGGCGGAGGCAAAGATCCTTTGCTCTTATTAGCAGCTGGACCTGGAAGTTCTGCATTTCTGGAACATACAGGTAAATTCTTGATCATTCCAAGTTTGGAACAATTGACTACGGATACAGCAGCATTAGAAGCAGCGGCAGTCACTTATACTACCTCAGGAAGTACGAATGTGACGAATCTTGCAGCTTTACAAACTGCTTGGGATCAGGTTCGAGTTTCTTTGAAAAAAGTAGAACCTTACTATTTCGGGCCAGCGGGTAATCCAACTGAGTATTACACTAAGATGGACGGGTTTATCAAATCCGGAGCAAGGCCAAGTGCGAATTTAGTGAATCAAATCTTAACGAGTGCTGTTACTGTTTGCACCGCTACGAATACAACTCTCAATAAAACAAACCTAACTGCCTGCCCACCTAAATATAAAGGGATCGAATCTCTTGAGATCCTACTTTTCGATTCAGACTTGAGCAGGACAACGATCGATTCAAATTCCAGCATCAATACTGCAAACGCAGGCAATACAAGAAGGACCGATTATATCCTAGCTCTTGCTCAGGTGATCAACCAAGACGCATTAGATTTATATAATAAATGGCTCCCTACTGGTGGAAACTTCTTAAATGAATACACTACTGGAACCGGGATCCAATTCCGTTCTCAGGGAGAAGCTTTCGACACTTATATCCAATCTATTGGAAATTTAGTGAATCAGATCCAGGATAATAAACTTGGGAACGCTGCTTGTTTAAGTGTTTCTTGCGCCGGAGCAGGTAAAAGACAAGAGCCCGATCCAGTCTTCTTGGAAGCGATCTATTCCAGAGTTGCTTATAAAGATCTAAGAGATAATTTATTAGGTATTGAATTCGCTTATTTAGGAGATCCTGCAGATCCAAAGATCAGCTCTATGTCAAAATTAGTTAGAGCGCAGAATTCTTCCTTGGATGATGATATCCAAGCTGAGATCACAAATTTTAAGAATATGGTTAATGCAAAGATCAGCGGCTCTGCAGACATGTATGCTGAGATAGATGCAGATGGAACCACTCTGAACGGCACAAGCGTTACCACGAATGTAAAACCAATCTGGGACCAAGCAAAGATCTTAAAGAACCTAATGACGATCGATGCATTCTCTGTTCTGGGAGTTCCGAATCTTCCTTCGTCTAACGACGGAGACTGATCCTTTTATAAAATACTAATATATATTGTTTGAGATAAAAACGATATATATTAGTATTCCAATCTGTCAGTAAATTTGTCTTGCCAATTGTTCCGTTAGACTTTTCTCTATCGGACTATGTTTAGTTCTCTATTTCCATTAATCGCTTTTACTGCCTGGACCATTCTACTCGTACTCATCGTAGTATCTTTTAGAACTGCACAAGTTTTGGCAGGCTCCAAAAAATCAAACGAGTTCCCTGCTTGGATACAACACGGTTCCGATCTGTATTGGAGGATCCACCGTGCTCACTTGAACTGCGTAGAAGGCCTTCCAGTTTTCGCAGTTTTAGTTTTGACCTTTATACTTTCAGGGTACCAAAACGATACTTTCGATCTTCTCGCATGGATCGTATTCGGAGCAAGGATCCTACAAACAAGCGCTCATTTAAGTGGTGGAGGTGTTTGGAACGTGAACGTAAGATTTACGGGATTTATAATCCAGTATCTTTGTTTTACTGCGATGTTAGTGATATTAGTACGTTCCATTCTATAATTTCAAAAACATCTTGACCGCCATGTACATTCGAGGTTAACCTTCGGAGATACATGGCTTCCAAGTTCGACTATCTCCGTAAAAATCTATATGCGATGGCCGAGCTATGTTTGGAACAAGTCCTGATCTTGGACGATGCGATCGAACAGGAAAATCCAGATCTTGCCAAACAAGTCATCGAAAGAGATGATCTGATCGATAGCTTGGAAAAACAAAACGATAACCTCTCCCAAAACGCGATCTTAGAAGCAATCGCAAACCGCAACTTACTAGGAATGGACCAAATCGATGGAGAAGTTATTCTCAAAAAGGATCCACTTAGATTCGCACTTTCTTCGATTCGTATCAACAGAAGTTTGGAAAGAATGGGAGACCAGATCGTAAACTGCGCCACCTGCTACAGAAGAGGACTTATTCCCAAAGGATTTTTCAGACAGGAAGAAATTTTGGACAAGATGCTCTCCAGAGTAGTTACTCTTGTCGGAATGGCGGTAGAGTCCCTGGTAGAAGAAAAAAACAGATTTTATGGTTCAGTTCATACTGTAGAAGAAGAGCTGAACAATCTATGTCATTCTGCATTCTTAAAATTTGTATTAGATCCAAGACTAGATAAAAATCAATTCGCAGATTTATACAGGATGATCTTAGGAATAGAAAGAGCCGGAGACTACGCAGTAAACATCGCAGAAGAATTGGTGCGACTGAATACTGGTATGGACATTCGCCATCTTTCTGATCCGGTGCAAGTTACTGAAAAAACAAAAGTTTCCTGAACTATATTAGAGAAATCGAATCATTGCTGAACGCATACGACTGACTTCGCAAGATTGCAGAAATCGGGAGTTCCTGCAGATATTCCGCCTACGTTTGGATCTAAAGAACTTGCAAAATTTCCTTGGTCGGAACCTGAGTTGGAAGTCCAACCTTGGCAAGTACTTTCAGTGGACCAATCCGTTTGTAAACCAGTCCAGTATCCGGCAGCAGTCGCACTTATCCCACTTCCAGTTCCGAAAACAAATAAAGCAGTAGAATCCGTGTCGAAAGCTTTCACAAATGTTCCACCGGCAAAATCTATATATTCTTTATTAGGCTTAAGGACCCAGTCAATCTTAGAAGGTATTGCCCTTCTCCAAGTTCCTGCTACTGCAAAAGTTTTGTATGTCCCGGAAGGAAGCCCGCTTGCATTCAAAGAGTCTGCCTCGCTCTGACATATAAAATCCGCAAAACCGCCGGACCCAAAATTCCCAGCATAGGTTGCATTTGTAGCAAATAAAAATTTATCATTATCCTTTTGTAAGATTGGATAAGGAATTGTTTCTGAGCTTGGAGTAAGAATAGAAATCACAATGGAATTATCGGTGGAATCTGAATTGTCAGACGAGCCCGTTATAGTCAAGGTCTGAGAAATATTATAATCAGAAGGAGTAAATATCAAACTTGATGGAGAGACAGAAGCTATTGCAGGATTACTACTGGAAAAACTATAAGTTACAGAAGTAGCGTCTGGCTTATGTGCCAAAGAAACAGATAAAACTAAGGAACCTCCCTCAGGCAGAGAATTTCCTCCTGTAATAATGATTTCCTTATCACATCCATTTATCAGACAGTTAACAATCGCATTTTCATAATATTCTTTTGTGCTAGGGTCTCCAGAATTTTCGGATTTAATCGCACAGGATAAGTAGAAAACAGAAAAGCAGATCGCAAAAAATAAAGAAACCTGCTTGGTACACATTAACTTAAACCGGATCCTTAAATCGAGAAGACTCTGCACCATTATTGGCTTCGAAACCTTCTCCCTGCTCTAGATAACTTTCTAATTCTTCTTTTAAACCATGAGGAAGTTGAAGTCCTGAACTTTCTATCCTTTCGTTGTATTTACTGAAAGAAAATCTATGTCTTGAAGTTCCAAGATAAACACTTAAGGCTTCAGAACCCCATTCCAAAATATCTCGGATATACTCTTCGTTTTCTTCTAACTTCTCCGCATAAGGAATAAAAAGAGGTCTATTCACAGGACGGCCAATAGTTCTATAAAATAAAAGTCTTCGTAGGACCTCATGATCCTTCCAATTTCCTGCATCGAGTGCTCTTTCCACCATTCTAAGATTGATACAATCTAAAAATTCTATCTTTAAATTTTCATTTCTCAATCTTCTGCGAAGGCTGGCTTTGATCTCTTCGGATTCGTATAAAAAATTAGGACAATATTCAGGACATTCTTGGTCCTTATGTAAATCACAATAATGTAATAGAATACAATCTATATCGGAAGAAGGTTCTACGATCCCAAAATTGATCGAACCTAGAATTTCAACACCAGTACGAAAACCTTTGTCTTCCAATTCCTTTAAGGCAATGCGGCAAGCCTGCATCCTTCTTAAAGCTTCTTTGGTATCATAGTTGCGATATTTGTTTTTGAGGGCTACGTATTTCTCTATCAGATGGGTCATTCGAACAATTCTCGCAAATAACGGTTCATACCGTGTAATACTATCTCCGGGATTTCATGTCCACCCGGAAATGCCAGTAACTCACCTACCCAACCTGCGTCTTTTAACACTGTTTCTAATCTTTTCGCGGCAGGGTAACCAAGCACAGGGTCCATTCTACCATGACTTTGAAAAAATTTATAGCCCGGAGTTTGTTTCGCATATTGGGTCCAATGAGTCTCATCTAACAAAGTCCCCGACAGAATGACAAGACCTTTGGGCTTTTTCTCTGCTTTAAGAGTGATCTCAGTAGCAAGCATCGATCCTTGCGAAAAACCTCCCAAGATAATCCGATCCATTGGAACATCCAAGGCTTGGATCATTTCTTCTATCTTTTGTTTCGCTTCTGCCAAACCAGCGGGATAACGTTCAAAAAGTTCTCTTGAACCTCCAGCGACCATTGCTTTTTGCAATGCCTCCATATCGATCGGGAACCAGGCCTTACCGTTATAGCCTGGCGCTATTGGAATTTCTAAGATACCATCCGGAAAAATGAAGTTCGTGCCTTCCGGAACGTCCATATAGGAATACAAAGGAAGAAGATCGAAAGCATTCGCACCATAACCATGTAGAAAGATAACATAAGGCCCTTGCGGATCACCTGGAATACGGGCTGCTTTAACTGGACCTAATTGGACAAGTGGGATATCATACATTGTTTCCTTGTAAGAGAAGCTATGAGAATTGGCAATGTTATAATTTCGACATAACCTAACTCGGAAGCAGTTTTTCCTCAAGGTTTGATTCCGAATTTATAATGTAGAAAGAATAAAAAACGTTTTCCCTATAATTCCATTATGCTTCATTGAGCTAAATGAAAAAGGCCCAGTGCTGGCCTGTTATAAGAAATACGAAAACTCCATGCGGATTCTGATTTTTGCTATTCTACTCCCCTTCTATTTTATCAACTGCGGGACTTATCTTCTTTTAACAAACCAAGAACAAAATGACAAACATGCGTTCTTAGATTTAGTCCAACTCACTTTAGTGAATTCTTCGATCGGTCTTGTGCACTATTGGCCTTTGGATGGAGATACAAAGGATATAGTCGGCGGTTTAGATCTAACAACTGTAAGTGGGACTCCCGCGTTAACTGCGGATCGGTTCGGATTTCCTGGAAAAGCATATTATTATGATGGAAGCGGTGCTTATCATGAATCCATAGCACAAGGATCCTTATTTTTGGATGGGACCGTTTCTTCCTTTACCGTCAGTGCTTGGGTAAATGGAAAATGGCCCCCTGGAGCCAACGGAGGCCAATCCATTTTTTTAAGCCAAGACGGCGGACTCGGAATGCAATTCTATGCACTTTCTGCAATTTCCTGCACTGGAAGATTAAGAGCCTTCACGAATAATAGCGGTGGCCAAGGAGATGCGGATGTATCAAGCCAATGCGGAATGTATTCTGAAAATACTTGGTATCATATGGTCTTTGTTTGGGATATCGAAAGCCTAACTGCTTCTCTCTATGTGAATAATGTTTTGGTTAATTCTGGAAAATTCGGAAATAATCGACCTTGGAATACTTATAGCTCATTTGCCTTAGGCTATTCACCTCTTGGAACTTTCTTTTACCAAGGAAGTATAGATGAAGTTAGAGTTTATAACCGGGCAGTCTTTCCTGTTTCAAGTTTGTAGGGGGAAGCCTCCCCCTCGCTTCAGCCGCGTTATACGCGTCTTCCGCTACCCCCTCAAAATCACACAAAAGCAACTACAATTTCTACAGGAATTAAATGAAGAAGTATATATACTTATTTCTAAACTTTAAAATTTTTACCGAAGTAGAAAGTATTTTAAAGATAACTTTCGAACCCACTATATTACTTCGTATTTTTTCAACATCGCATATAAATTTACTAAACTCATAGCAGCTGCACCAACTCCAATAAATTTAATACGGTAAATTGTATCAAAATCCGATGCCTCCATTTTAGCTTTTTCAGTTCGTTCGTTATTTATTAACCAATTTTGCATCGTATGTGAACGAAAAATACATAAGTAAGAAAGTATCGATGTCATACATAGAACTAAAACTTGATTGAGCATAAGGTCTCCTAACTTTCAAAAACCTATTTTTTAAAATTACGCTTTTTTCCTAGACTTACCTTTTTTTTATTTTTAGGCAATTGGTCTTGGGCAGCTTTAAAATATTCGCAAACAAGATGATTCGACCAAGATATCGCTTTCCATCCTTCAAAATATGCAATATGACTTCCTCTTTTTGTATAAACATGGATCGAATTAGGGAGGGTTTCCAGCCAATGCAAATTCTCTAAAACATTTTGGTTTACACAGATGGGATCATCCTTTGCATTCAAGATCATAATCGGAGTTCGGATATTTTTCATTACCACTGCTGGGTTCGAATGCAGGTAATATTCGGCCTTATCTTCAAAACCGGAGAGTCTATGCAAACGATCCTGGAATTCACCCAGAGTTTTGGATTCCAGCACTTCTTGAAATCCGCCAAGGGAAGATAAGGTTTCATAGTGACGTTTCAAAAAATAATTAATCAACCTTTGGCCCATGATCTTGCTATAAACCGGATGAACCCTATGAAATGCTTTTTCGATATCATATGCGGGCGAAATTGCAACTGCGGCATCCAATAAACTTTTAGTCCCGGATTCTCCCAGGTATCGAGCAAGCAACCCGGAACCCGCAGAGATCCCCACTCCAAACAAAGGACTATTCGGAAATTTTTTCTTAATGTAGGAGAGTTGTTCTTTTAGATCCGAACTAGATCCCATCGTGTTTATCTGCGGCTTATAAAGAGGAAGATTTCCATGTCCTCTTCTAATACAAACCACGGAGGCCCAATTCAACTGGGCACGAATTGCTTTCACAATCGACTTAACATCTTGCTCGTCTCCACTGATCGTATGAAATACAATCGCGATTGGATCAGAATCTGTTTTTTTCTTTCCATTAATATTGGACCAAGCAAGTCCAGTGACACCGCCATCTTTCATTCTAAGATGTTCCAGCTTATCATACTGAAAAAATTCGGAACGATGTTCTCTAAAAAGTAAGAGAGCCAACATTAGATGATTATTAAAGCACCAGAACGTAGGAAAATATTTCCTAGTTAAACGAGGAGAATTTGCAACTACCCTTCGTACAAACTCGCCATCACTGAATTGAAGAACAGGTTTTTCTACCACTTCCAGAAAATAATAAAATAGAAATGCGAGAATAAGAAATAGGATAAGATAAACAAAGGGGAAGGAATCGAGAATGGCTTTCACATTTAGCCACAGCGAACAGTTAAAAGCCATTGAACGTATTCAGTATATCAATAACGGAAGACTTGAGATCCTTTAGTTTATCTTTACAAATACTAAAAATAATCTCATGATCGAGACCTTCATAATGATGTGAGATAATATCCCTCATTCTCATCATTTTAACCCAATCGGTTACAGGATATTTACTTAAAAAACTTGGATCTAGTTTAGAAATTGATTTAACATTATCACCAATTGCTTGAAGCCTCATTGCAATAGAATCTAAGATTGTTATTCCATCCTCTGAATTGATCAAATCTTCTGGAAATTTGATTTTATTAAATCTTGTTTCGATCAAAGAGATCGATTCTAAAATAAATTCAAATCTCTCTTTAATTTCTTCAGACATTAATTAAGTCTTTTTGAATTCGATTTAAAAAGGAAGGTTTGATTTGGCTTCTTTTCCTAACCAAATCAACATGGCGTTCAAAGATAGATTCTAAAAAAATCTGCAGTCCTACAACAGAATCGAAATCAGGCTCCTTCATCTCTACCAAGATATCAACGTCGCTATTTGGATTAATATTATTTTTTGCGAAAGAACCGAAAAAACCAATATGAAGAACTCCAAAGTCAGCCTGAAGCTTAGGTTTTACTGCAGAAAGTCTCTGCATCAATTCCTGTTTCGTTTCAACCTTCATAGGTAAAATTTTCAATTCTATACAGAAAAAGTCAATAACAGGAATCAAGATCGAATCTTTAAAAATACAGAATCCCGATAAAATTATGAGTTTTTAGATTATAAAACAGATTTAACGAAATTGTGTAAGGGCAGACTAAAAGAGAGGAAGGCTACCCCTCTCCGGGAATTCGCAACTCGCGAACCCCGGAGCCAAGGCCGTTTCTAAAATCAGATAATAGGACCGTTTGCTTTTAAATCGCTGCAATTTTTACTAGTAAGGACAGTTTGGCTTGGATCCATAACTAAAAGTCCAATGACTTGAACGTCTTTTACACATTTGTCCACATCAGCTTTTTTATAATATTTACTATCATCGATTTTTAAATATAAATCTGTGAGAAATAAGTCAATAGCAGTAATCATTGCTGCATTAGCGGGATCCGCAGATCCATAAAATAGAATATCAGAAGTCAAGGCCGCCGCTTTGATTTGAGACCTGGCTTCGGAACCCTTTACGCTTTCAGATAAACCAAGAGAGTCCATTGCCAAACAATTGGCGAAAGATAGAAGGGAGAACATCCCCATACACAATATTTTTCTCATACATTTTCCTCATCATTGAACGTTATGATATCGTTTTATAAAATTGATATCTATAATGGATAACTTGCGGAGAGGGATTTAAGACAGTTGGTGGTGGGATTTTTTTAAGCGTTGGTGGAAAAATATGCGTTATTCGAAATATGGGTTACCTCAGATGTGGTATATAGTTATACGGATGGGATATGGGAGCGGACTTATAACTCCAAAAGTTTCCACATCGATATAATACGTTATGAGTCTTCTGCAATTGCCTTAATGAAATCTCACGGTAAACCGCAGAGAGTCGATCGTTAGCTTTTAAAGCGCCACAATTTTTAGGCATACTGTTTTTGAGAGTAGGTATTTATTTTTTATCAAGACAAATCAAACAAGTCGCCACCAAAAGCCTCGATCCAGATTACCGGAAATTACACTTTATTCTTTTTCATATTATTATCTTTGAATATAGGAGCGATCTTAGTTACGACAAACGGTGTGGAAGGATTTGATTTAAGATTTCTCCTGCCGGCAATCATAGCTTCAGTTCCCATCTACGCCGCCTTGTTCTCCGGCGAAATAAATTCAACACGTATTGAATGGTTACCTTCTAAACTAAGAATAAGTTTAATATCCTTACATTTTTTATTTTATATTTTGGCTTTCGGAAGAGGAGCTATATGGACAAAAAGTCTGCTGTGTATACCTCAGGCAACATTAGGTATAGATGAAATTATTTTCTATCTAAAAGAAACAATGTGAAATACTGCGCGGCAGATTATTGGATGGCTAATCCAATCATATACGAAACAAATTTTGAAATTTTGGCAACTCCTATCGACAGCTTAAGCGTAGAGCCGAAAAGAAATCCTGAGATTGTCGAAAAAGTATTAAACAATCCTAAAGGTATCGAATGTGTTATCAATAACTGGTTCACGCCATTACAAAATGAAGCTAAGAATCCACAGAAATTTATAGAAACAGATTTGTTTGCGCTTAAGATCCTTAGATCCAAGATTATCGGGGATTCGATTGCTTACATTGCGGAGAGGGGGTAGATGGGAAGGCGGGAAATCCGCCTGCATGGGTGAATATGCGCAAAATCCGCTGCCAAGAATAGCCACTGATTGCAAGAAACTTCCACAAAAGTAAGATTGGAAAATTTCCGTTTCGAAATTAGCAGTCTATGATAAAAGTTTTTTCCGAAGATCTACGTCCGGTTGCCCTTCACAGCGACTCATAGGGAGCGAGAGGGCGACTCAAATAGCAAGTCGAACTGACTTCGTGTTTTTCCTGCTAAACTTCTTACGAGTTCGCACGGTGGATGAGTTCCTTAAACTATAAATTCATCCACTAGGATTACTTTCAGGTGACTGGACTCTTCTTTTGTCCCTCATGAGGGTTCTCTTTTTTTGAAATTTATTCTGCCACAACCTTTTTAAATCTTGGGCGAGAAGATTTAAGCATTTACTTAGGCCAATAAACCGCAATTTGAACAGATTGCGGTTTATTAAATATTTACATTGGACTTTAAAAGGTATGCAAATACAAAATTCCAAATACCTACCAGTTTCATACTTTTTGACTAAAACTTGCGAAAGAACAATTCTTTAATAAATTTGAAAAAGCATTAAGCAACACAACTATCAGTTTTCAATTGAAATTTATTTCTTTCCTCCCGATTTCTTGCTACTTGTGCCCCAACATCCTGGGCTATATTTAAAATAAAGTTCGAGACCATTTTTAATAACTATATCTTTTGCTCTATTTACAGTATCGCGGGTTGATTTCCTTGCATTGTTCAAATGACCTATACTAGATTCCCGAATTTCATTAAACTTATCCTTTGCGGCTCGGTACATACGCTTACCTCTTTCAATTTCGCGATCCCTATTGAAAAGAACTTTTTTGTTACCGCGAACATCAAATACGCTCCTAGGTGTCCCATAGCTAACTCCGCCTCCGAATCCAATACTTGCCCCATAACCCCAAGCTTCAATTCCATCACCAGGAGCTTTGCCTTTTGCTGAAGCAAAATTCAATCCTGCACCAAAGCCTTGTATTTTACCAATCTTTGGTAATGCTAATGGGACATCACCGCTAAATGAATGCCAATCGTATTTATTCCACTCCTCATAATCTTTTACAAAGTATAAATTTCGATCCTTGCCGACGTCCGCTCTTCCACCGATTGGCATAGTGATACTTTCGTATGCCCAGGACCGTTTGGAAATTTCCCATTTTTCAAAATTAATTTCGTAAATGGTTCCTACAAAGGATGCAGTCCCAACCCCATTAGCACCAATTTCGGATTTGAGCCCGCTTACAAAAATTAGATGTCCAGTTGGATCTTTATATAAAATCGGATTCCCTTTTACATAAGCAAACCGATTCCATCCTTGTGTATCCTCAGAGCCATCAATCACACTATCCGCACTTGTAAACCTCGCGATCTGCGGATCGTAATATCTTGCATTATAAAAATAGAAATTAGTCTCTCTATCTAACTCTTGAGAGTTATACTTCGGAGCAAAATCAAGAGTTCCTCTTTGAACAAGAGTCTCTCCGTATGGCTCATACTGCATTCTGCTAAGAGTATGAGCTCCTTCGTCCAGTACATGAGCAACAGAGTCAACTTGGTCAGTTAAGAAATATGCAGTGACTCCATCTTCATTGAGAGCTGCGATCCTTACTCCGTTGAGATAAACGTTATTGATGGAACTTAAAACATTCGTTTCTTCAGAGTATTCTAATCCGTAAAATTTGCTTGGATATAAGATCTCTTGGTTTTTGAAAGAGGCTCCGCTTGGAACGAGTGCTTTCTTACGAACTCTGAATCCACCTTCGTCATACCAATAATTTCCGATCGTTGTGCTGAGTGCATCTTGGACCTGAGTAATTCTATTTTGAGAATCTACAGTGATCGTTTTAGTTAGATCTTTAAAATTATCTCTCTGATAGGTCATATTCCCAGTAGCATCGTAGCTCATGACCAGGCGATTGTTTCCACTTTGAGTGGAATCTATATGTGAGACTTGGTGGTTGGAATATTGGTAATTCCACTCATCAATGAGTGTATTGTCGTTAAAGTTATGATTACGTTTTGCGAGAAGGTTCCCATTCTTTGCATAAGCAAAACTTTGGCGGAAAGTTTTGGTATAATTGTCTGCAGACTCTTGGTATTGACCGTCTGCTGCTGTAAGTCTATTTAATCCGTCGTAGCTGTAATTGTATGCAGTTGTATATTCTGAAGAAGTATTTGTGATTCCAGTGATATTGTTTCTGCTATTGAACGCATAAACCGCATCTTGGAGAGTTTTTGTGGTTCCATCCACATCTCCAACTGAGTTGATGCGGACTAGTCTTTGTTTTACATCGTACGTATAGTCGGTATGGACACCGTTTCCGAGGTCAAATCCAGCAGTTTGTCCGAATTCATTGTAAGTAATATTTTCTACAATGGTTTTGCTGCAAAATCCTGGAATGATACCGTTTGTATTGACTTGGACTGAAATCCCTGTGATATAACCTGCTGTTCCATAATTATAACAAGCCTTCATCCTTGTATGGCTCACAGGATGTTCTGGATAATCTATGGAGGAGGCACGACCTAGTAAGTCATATTTGTATTCCGTAATATAAGGACCGTCAGCCAGTTCGATTGTCAGATTCTTGATATTTCGAGTTTCTTTTTTAGCACGACCAAGCTTGTCGTAGCTAAATGTTTTGATCTGAACGGAGTCTTCTACTCTTACGAGTTTTCCAAGAGCATTCTCTGATCCAGATCCGCTATCGTAATCAAAGTAAACAGTTCCTTCTGGAGTATCTTTGGTGAGCATTCTACCAAGAGAATCATAAGTAAAACTTGTAGTAATGCCGCGAGCGTCTGTGCTTTGAGTAGTATCTCCGAATGCGTTATAAGAAGCAGTGCTAACTCCAAAATCCGGATCACTATTTTTCTTTAATCTTCCGAACGCATCGTACAACCAATAAGCTTGGTTTTTGCCCGAAGTGTCTTTTACAGTAATTCCACTTGTATCACAGGAGAGAGCTCCTCCATCGTTCAGGTCCGATTTTTTGATCATCTGACCTGCAAGATCAAAACAGAAACCTATCTTTGCATTGGTTCCGTCAGAGCCGAAGTCCTCTATATAAAGGACCTGGCCTTTTCCATCTTTTACAGTTCGTTTGCTTGTTCCACCGCTGTGAGTTTCAACTACTTCGAATGGATCATTATATGTGACTGTTAATGTAGTTGCTTCTGTTTCTCCCGCCGCAACTGGAAGAATTGTTTTCTTAGCTCTTCCGATGGCATCGTAATTGATATAGCTTGGGTTTCTTTCTTGGGTATGTAAAACAAATGTGTCAATCTCGCCTGCATCTGCCCAGTCTGGTTGCCCTGCGCGAATGACTTGACCGTTCGCATTATATGTAATTTTTCCGGATCTTACATATTGTCCATTGGATCCTGTTTTGACAGTATGGACTACTCTTCCCATTCCATCTTTGTAAGAACGAAGTGCAAAACTTGGATCTGCTCCACCTGTAGGGAAGGTAGTTTTAGCACTGAATGGAAAACTAGATCCATATTCATACACTGCAAGGACTTTGGTTCCGGAATCTGTATCTGCACTGGATTCGACTAATCTTCCAAAATCATCGTATTCAAAATACGTTTTATTCCCATTCGGATCTGTGGAATCATCCGGAGAACCGAATGCTTTTCCATAATTTGTGGCGTACCTTGTCTTGAGCTGGAGAGAACCACCAAAACTTGTTTGTTCTTTTACGAACTGATGAAGTTGGTCGTCATAAACGTAGGAGGTCCCACGATTCGGACTTGCACTTACATTCTTTTCTTCGGTTCTATTTCCATAGGTATCGTATTCGTATTCTGTAATGTTTGCAGGAACAGAAGGAAGTCCGCTTCCAGTATAAGTTACTGAATTACGAGTCAGATTCCCTTGGGAATCATAAGTAAGATTGCTTGTGGTTTCATGAGAAGAACCGGACAAAGAAACTGATTTCTTAGGTCTAGTTTGATTGCTCGTTGAATCCGTTTCAAAATCTGTGACTGTAGTAAAACTTTGAGAGGGATGAGCAGAATCGGCATAATGATCTGTGGTTATATCTGTCTTCTTAGTTAGATTGTAACCGTTAAAGATAACGGAACCTTCGGAAGTCGTAGTTGCAGTCCCGTTAATAAAATTCTGGGTTTTACTTAAACGTGCAAGATAACTGATCTTTCCTGTAACAGTTTCTATTTGTTGGATCTCATAGGACTTTTTAGAAGAGCCATAGTCTTGATTATCAGAGCCTATGATATGCATTTCCTTTTCCGCACCTGCAAGTGCTCTGTTATGCATAAAGTTAGAATAAGGCTGACTGAAATAAGAATGAACCGTGCGAGATCCGGTTGCATCGGTCATCGTAAATTCAGTAAAACCAAATGCATCTGTTTCCTTCTTGCCATTGATAAATGCAGAGAAAGAAACTCCGTTCTTATAGCTGTAGTTCTTAGGGATCGTGTTCCCGAGTCCGTCTTCTAAAGTAATCTTAGTACAAACTCTATAGTTGATAGAAAGATCCGGAATATTATCTCCACCGTTATTATCAAACTTGGTAGAATTATCATATTCTAAAGTATATGTTCCACCGATCCCGTTCTTGATCTGTTCGATCACATCCGGGACAGTCCCACTCGACATTGCAAAATACCAAGTAGGTTCTTTAAGATGGATAATCCCTATATCTGTGAGTCCATCTCCATTATAATCTCCTTGTATCCATTGGAATGGATATACTTTTGTCATTAGATCAGGACGATCCATGGACAAAGCAAACACAGGAGAAGCAGCAGTGACGATCTTACTTTGAGAAAGATCATAAACCTTATTTTCTCCATCAGAGACTACGATCGGGTTTCCTCTATGATCGAATTGGTTGGAAAATCCTACGAGGCCTGGGTTGTACACAGCCCTTGCGACAGTAGTTGCAGTAATTCTAATTTTAGAAAATACGATAGAAGAAGTATCTGTAGGATCTTCGTAAACGATAGAATTTCCAGCTACTTCCGGATAGAGTGCGTATTGGATCCCTGCTTGGCTTGTTTTATCATACACAGTTGTAGAAACTGGAATATTGACTGAACCAGTGAGAAGTTTGAAGGTAATGGAAGAAGTTCCGATGGTTCCTAAATACCATTTATGTGTTGTTCCAGTTCTATCAACGAGTAGTATTTGAGCTTTTCCTACCCCAGTAAAATCTCCAGAGAAAATACTGAAAAGATTTCTCCGATTCCGGTTGGTCTCACTTCCCACTTGGAATAGATTTTGTAGATAAGAATCTAATACATCTCCGGTAACTGTTAAATACTTGGTTCCACTTGGTCCTGTGAGTAAAAATCTTTGAGCGCTTGTGCTTGTCTGATCATTTAAGATGAGAGCAGATTTTGAACTAGTAGAATTGAAATAATCGATTGCGTATGCACTGGAGTTTATATCGAAAGATACAACTTGGGAATCAGTGATACTTGCAAGGTCTGTTCTTTTGAATGCAGTTCCGGTATCTAAGGTTACTACAAAAAACTTACTTGTTGTTCCAAAATCCCCGAAGAATAAAACTTCGTCGCGAGTATTAACTGTATAACGATCTGCTTTTCCGTTGTTTATTGTTACAATCCCATTTGTTTCAGGATTAAAACCTGTAAGAACTGCTTCAGTGAATGTAGAGCCCTTTTTAAAATCGAATACTCCGGTTCTTCTATCAAACAAAAGTAATTCAGAAGAAGCACTACAATCGTTTGTAGTAAAACATCCTGGATAAGCAATCTCTCCTTTTCCTGGGTTAGAGTTTCCATCATATTGATAATCTAAAAGAACAGTTTTGGTATCAGAAGAAGTGGAGAAGACTCCAAATCCTTTAATAGGGTTCACTTCATCCAATGGTAGAGGAGTTTTCATTACTCGTTCTTGGTTTGGACCATAGCTCATATCGCTATAAACTTTGTAACGAAATCCGTTAGACGCTGCTTCACCGATCCAGAATTTTCCATCGGTCTCGGAGAAAAATCCTACATCAGTTGCTCCATCGCCGTTAAAGTCTCCTTGGAGCCAACGAGTGATTGTTTTGAATTGAGGAGCCTTAGACCAGATCTTGAAATTGATGGTCTTGTTTGCTGTTTCTCCTAATGTCCATTCTCCGGAAGAACGATCGAATAATAAAAAGTCGGAAGTCCCATCCCCATTAAAATCTCCGGAGAATTGATCGTTGGAGAATAGAGTTTGCTCAGGTGCAGTAAATACTTTGTATAGTACCCAGTTGGTAATAAAATAAATCGAACTTGATTTGTCTGGATTGCGAAGATTCTCACCTACAAACCATTTTCCAGTACGTTGGTCATAGAGAGAAATGTCTGTTAGTCCGTCTGCGTTATAATCTCCGCTTAAGAACTTGAGCTTAGCTCTATCTTTTCCATCGATGCTAGTATCGTTTGTACTAACACTATCCAAATTTGCATTCGGAGAATAATCTCCTCTGAATACGTTCTGGAATTTTTTGCCAATTTTCAAAAATTCGAAACTACCACCCTTGTTCAACATCAATGTCCAAAGGCCGGTAGGCTCGTCAAAAAGTAGGGAATCAGAAAGACCATTCCCGTCATAATCACCGGGAAACCATTCCATCCGGAAGATATCCGGGATCCCACTCATGAGCCTTCCATAATTACGAAATTGGAATACTTGTCCGTCGTGTTCTGCGACTATAAAGTCTTTGGTTTCCGGAAGATAGAATGCAATGTCGGATCTTCCGTCTCCGTTAAAATCTCCGCTTACATTTCCTTTGAAAAATCTAATCTTAGAAGGACCGTCATAGTTCTTATAACGATTCGCATAGGTTTTGAAATTGTATCCGCCTTCTTTTCTTCCTTCTGCGGCTTTCCAGTTTCCAGTTTGAGGATTAAAGAATACGATATCGGAAATCGCATCTCCGTTGAAATCACCTTCGAAGTATTCTGTAGAATTAGGCAGGACTTCCGGTTCGCTCGAAGCTTGGTTTGCAATATTCTGCCAAGTTAATATACGAGAAGAGCTGCTGTATTTAAATTCTGGTTTGGTTGTATGACGATCCGAATCTACGGTTTTAAGAATAGGTCTTCCTGAATCGAAGGAAATGTCGTATACAAGATTATAAGTCCAAAGTTTTCCACCGGTCCAACCGACTTCTATTTTATCTAGAAGCTTATCCATGACCATGGTAAACCCAGGAGCCATACTCACATAGGAATCTCCTCTGGACTTAGTGATAAACTTAACATATTGTTTCGCGGGAAATCCACTTCTGCTATTTCCTGTGTATATGATTTCCTGAACGTATAAATTTCGTTTTTCAGAATAGTTGGAAGTATCGTAAGTGACTTGCATATAGTTTCCGTTCCGATCTTCCGTTTTGGAAAGATACCAACTATATGTTTTAGAGATCTGATTTGGATCGTAGATCCGATTGGAGGAAGAATCACCATAGATCGTTTTGGTCCCGCTGGAATCCAAAACCTCCCAGGTCCCTCCGTTCTCTATATTCGTTAATTTTAATAATGCAAAATCTTCTTCCGTGATTTCGGGTCTATATACCCCGTTCTCGTTGGAAGTGGAACCGGAAACTTTAATCAGTCTTTTTCCGTTCCAAGTAAATGTATCTCTGGAATCATAAAACAATGCTCCATATTCAGGAGTTCTTGTGATTGCTCCAAGCCCTATACTCCAACCAATCCCAGTCCACCCATCTCCTCCTGTAGAAGAATAAGAAAGTGCGAGACTTGGCTGAACTCCAGCTCTTCCTGCTGGAACTTGGATAGGGTAGTTTAAAGAAACTGCTCCGAAATTGTTCGGTTCAGGTGGCGCGATAAATGCCGCTCCAGCTAAAGCATCTGCTTTTGTTTCCGGATCATCGATCGCTTCGCTATAATTTGTGGAAATGGAAAATAGATCACTTCCCTCAGGTGCAGGTGCTGAGCCTGGAGACAAAAAAGAAGTCCCAGAAGGTAAAACTCCTGCAAATCGGAACAAACGATTCATCATGTCGGATCCGCCAGAACAAGAAGAGAGAAAGAATGAAAAGGCAGCAGTTAAAATTAAAGACCTAAAAGAGGTTTTTAATCTTAACTGTGATATGGACTTCTCATACGGAAATCCTAGATTCTTCTTAGGAACTGAGAATCTTCTCACAAGCATACCTTTTCCCATTTTATTATATTCTATTTTCTTAATAGGAATGGATGGCTTTCAGCTTTTACTAAAAGCCATCCTAAGTTTGTTTACGGAACGATTTGAACGCTAAGCGTATAATCTCTTTCGATCAAAGGAGCGATAAAGAAGTTGTTCAAACCAAATTGGAGAGATCCTGGACTCACTAAATCAAGATTAAATCCTCGAATTACTTGCTGAGCAGTATCTTGCGACCACCACGTTACTAAGGCTCGATCATTAATTGCAGCAGCAGTTACACCGCTCTGATTTCCCTGATTTGTTGTGCTTATAAAGAATTCTCCGCTCCCTTTCAGAGCAAAAGGTGATATTGTTGCAATCCTTCCGCGAATAGTTCTCTTGTTACTCTCAAAGTTTTCCCAAACAGACACAATTTTGTTTCCGGAAACGGTTAAAGTTCCGGGTTTTTTCACGGAACCTACCGCATTTGTTCCCAATTGCAGGGCAACATTTGAATACAGTTGGCCATCGGTCAAGCTCACGACCTTTAAATAGATCGAAGTACCCAATGCATATTGAAGGTAAATTTTGTCTCCAACTACAACCGGATTCACAGCTAAGGTAGAGGAATCAACCGTTACATTCCCGCCGGCAGGCAACATTGTTGCATTTGTAAGGTTAATTACTCTCGTAAATAGAGTTCCATCCAAGCCTCGAAAGACAACAGTTCCACTGTTTCCAGACACCCTTGTGTAAAGATATCCGGTTGGTGCAACCGTTCCTCCCTGATTAAGTAAATCATACCATACTGTATTTGGCGCACCTGGAATATTTGTAGCGACACCGGTCATAATATCATAGACCTTGAAGGCAAACACGTGACGATTATTCGAGTAATCATTGTAATTCCAGGCCAACAAAACTTTAGTCCCGGAAACTCCAGAACCATCCGCCCGAACTTCAAATCTTGTAGATGAATTATTTACAACTTCCTGAACTAAGAACTCAGCAGCCACTGGCGTATTGTTCGTCATGTCATAGAGCCTAGATTTTATGAACTTTCTGGAATCGAACGCTTGGGGAATATAGTCGCTCCATACAACCATTGCTCTGCCATTTGCCATTGCAACATCCAAACTAAATGCAGGATCTTTAGTAGTCCTGGTTGTAACCTTTAGTTCGGAGCCAACAATGCCATAAGTAGTCATACTACGAACTGTCATATAAATATCGAAGTTATTCTCCCAAACAATTGCTACCTTTCCATTATCCAACTTCGCCGTAAATTCGGCTCCGACAGGGATGGCGGCAGTATTCAAAGTAGTTTGGGGGGATAGAACCGCCCCCGTAGAAATTTGGTAGAACTTACCCTGTAAAGTAGTATCTCTTTGCCAAATAACGAAAGCAGTGTCTCCTTGCACTAATGTGATCGGCTCACTTAATGTTACCGCTGTTCCCGGATCGCTTAGAATGTTATCGCTTGCCAACGTACCAGCTTTGTATGTACGACCGCTATTGGTAGTCAGTTGGAACATACCTCCGGAAAGGAAACTAGCAAAGCCGCCTGCGTCAGTCCAAGAATTCCAGTAAGGAACGCCTTTATTATAGTTTCCCATCCAGTTTACAGCTAGATAATCGGGGGTATATCCCAAGCATCCGAAAGGATGAAAAAGATTTACACCGGAGCAAGCAACTGCGCTACCCGTTAATAGAGGAAGATACTGAGGAAGAGAATAATTCGAAGCAGGAGTTCCATTTGTTTGTGTATTCCAATCCGTAAGGAAAGAATTATCCACTATCAAACGTGCATCGGGAGCTTGCAAAGCACCCGGAATTGAAACCGGCGTCGTCTTGATATTTTTTTGCTTTATTGCAGTATCTAATACTACAGTAAAAGAGCCGTCAGGATATCCTGGAGTAGGCATACTACTAACCACAGTATATTGATAAGAATCTCCGCTTATATAGATAGAATCATTAGTCTCGATTGTTCCATATACGCCGGAAAGGTAGATAGTCGTGTCCCCAACGTTTATAGAAGAACTCAATTCTCCTCTCATCTTTTTAACATCAGTGTATTTTAAAGGCCAAATAGTCCTACGATATGCACTATTCAAAGCAGGACGAATATAAATATTTACTAAACTATTATTCGGATCCACTATGTTACTTGCGGAAGGCATTCGTAAGCAGATTCTAAACGTTTGATCCGTATAACCAGATGTATCAATCCACATTTTGCGAACATGATACGCATCTGTATCATCCGTGTCTTTATATACATGAACCCAATCTGTTCTCTGTCCCCCAAAACCTAGGCTGATCTCGAAGTCCATAACCTGATCGATATTAAAACGTTTTGTCGCAATCGTTGGAGTATATTTGAAATCCGTAAAATACTGGTATGAACCACCACTATCTGGTAGACCAAAACTCGGATTTAAATATTTCGTTCTATCTAGTTTAACAGTAAATACAACTTTCTCATTGAACCCTACTTTTCCAACATAGAAGGATTTTTGATCTGGTTCATATGGATTTTCGCCAAATTGAGAAAGGTCCCATTGAGTATTAAGCTTAAAGAATGAATTCGGATCATTCGGATCAATTGATCCTCCAGCGGGATTTGAACCGGAACTTCCGATTGGTGTAGCCCCATACGGTGGAGTTTCTTCATTTTTAGCCAGATCTTTAACTGTGATATAAACTATATCATAGTAGTCGCCTGCCCATATAATGGAATCCACACCTTTTACCATTTGAGCCTTGCGAACATTGCCTGGATCAAAAATTCGAATATTCGATCCATCTACCCAATATTCCGTTGGCGCGTTATATTTACCGTGAGAATAAATTGCCCAAACACCTGCAGTTTTTCTTTCGTCTTCGGTCCAACTACTAATCGGTTTCTGAACACACGCGGTGCGGTTTACTCCGTCTGAACCTGCAAATGACTGGTTCACGCAAGGAAGCGTAGTTGGGATTCCAGCTAGCGCTTTAATTCCCTTAATATGTAATTTCGAATCGCCTAACGAAGGAGCAAATTCGCTAAAATCAACTACATAATCTTGAAACTCTACCTGTGGCCCAGAACAAGCAATCCTTTCCAATGCTTTCTTAAGTGTCACTCCCGGAGAAAGAGTAGTAGCTGTCGTGGTGACACAAGGATTATTTGAACTTAAGTCATCGAATGCAGCCACACGATATTTTTCTCTATAATTCGGACCGTAAACTTTGATTAAACTAGTTCTTCCTTTCGAGTTTTCTTCTACAATCTTAAGGTTATCCCCGGAGAAGTTCAAAAGAACGGATTTATAATTGGAATCAGCGACATGAGTCATCGTGTAATCTACGATGAAAATTTTCGGAGTGAAACCGGAAGCAATTGCACTTTCAATTTCCGCCGTATTCAAATTCGGAAGTTCTACTACGTAAGGTCCAAAATCGTCCCCTCCGTAAACTTCCACTTGGAATAGACTATAATCGTCGTTTCTCAAACGGAAGCTTTGGACAGGGATCAAATCGCCTCGAGCATCTTCGAACATCAAAGTACATAAGATATTGCTAAGCTTAACCGGCATATTGACGGATCTATTCTTAATATAAAGAGCAGCTCTTACATAACCAGCATTTGCATCCACTTTAGAAGTATTGTTTACTTTAGAAGTCTTCTCAGATCTATATTTTCGCGCCTTATTACTTGCAGAGTCCGACTTAACAGTTTTTGCTTCTTTGTCGATATCATTCTTAAAAGGTTTATCTGCCCATTTGTTTGTTGTAGATTCTTCTAGATTCCGAGCGGACCAACTATTAGAAGTTTTATAGGATGCACTTCCTGAAACGGAAAAGCCTGTAGACTGCTCACCAGAACCTGCCTTAAAGGAAGCGCTAGATTCGAATGAATTAGAAGCACTAAGTTCTCCTTCTCTCTTATATTGGTCTTGGAATTGAACTGTTCTTAAATTTAATTCATTCTGATGAATGCTCTCAGATCCTTCGTTCTTTGTAGATTCCAAATCATCAGAATTGATCTCACTTACGATCTCATCACTCTCACCAGTACTACTTTTTAGAATGGCAACCTTCATCGTGATTGGAGGTGCGACAACTGTATCGATTTCCGGATAATCCGCTACCCACACATTCGTAGTAGTTTCGTTGATGTTTAATATTCCATCTCCGTCGAAATCGTTAACGATGGTTGTTCCTGTAGGATCAATCGCTCCACCCAAAGCTTGTGCACTTACTTTAGTTCCTGGTTTTAAGTTGAACAAGCCATTCACAGGTGTGTTAGGTACATTCCCACCACCACCAATCGGAACTCCACCCTTATCCACTACTAAAGGGACCTTCTCAGCAACCAACCATGTGGCTTTTTTCAGATCCACATTTCCATTACCAAAGCCCCAGTCGCTTAAACAGCTTACAAAGAAAAGTACTGCTAAAGTTATAATAACTTTCCTAACAACAATTCTAATGATCAAATCCAACATCGAACGAACTCCCAGTTCCCTATCACTTAAAGAACCAAATCCAAAATACAAAACATCCCGGACAAATTTTTCAGACAGAGTCTGACTTTTTTGACTGAGTTAAAAATTTTACTCACAGTTTTGCCTGATTCGTCTCCGAATCAAAACATAACTTGGCGTTTGAATGGACGTTCCAAAAAAGTTCCCATTTTTGTCCAATTTTTTGCAGCGAAATGAAAAAAAATTTAGGAAACGTTCAGAAAACAGGCAGTTAACATTACGAAATGAAACTAACAGAAAAAATTCTGGGAACTTTTTCTCTCAGTTGGGATAACGCAAGTCAATAAGCGCATATCCCATAACGGATAGTTCATAATATCCTAATATGGGATACTTTGCGTTGAGCTTTCTATAAATTATTTAATATTTTAAGTTTTCATAATATTAAAATTAAAAAATATAAACTATTTATTTATAAAATGTTTGATCTGATCACAAACAGCTCAAGGAATAAAATCGTAGAGTGTGCTTTTCTCTCCAATCTCGATCGAAGAGAAAAAATTTTATCAAATCTTCAGATTCCAAGTCGGACTTATCCCATATTGAATACTACTACCTCATTTTGGGTAAGGGCAGTTTCTCTATAATTCATTAACTAATTTATATGTACTCATAATTAAATTAATGATTCTACAAAAGATCGTCCGGGGAAATTTTCACTCAACTATATATTATATATTTATAATATATAGTTTCGGATCGTGCACGACTTACTCCAATCCTCATCGAAAAATGAGACATATCCACCTTCCTCAACAAACCTAAAGCTAAACCTTTATCCCCCCTGCATCTTGCGAACAAATGTTCAACAAAAACGAACACTGTTTCAGACACTCATATTCTTATGAATTATCCTTGTCGGGAATCCACATATAATCCATCTTTTACCAGAACAATCGTTCTACTTCAAACGGATCGAATTCTATCTGTACGATCCGAAAGTTCAAAAATTCATTATCTGAGGACATAAGAGGGTTCCAAATGGCAAAACAATTCGAAGGTAAAGTTGCATTAGTTACGGGAGCTGCATCTCCCAGAGGTTTAGGCCGCGCTATCGCTAACACCATAGCAAGAGATGGTGGGGATGTAGTTGTAGTAGACTTAAATAAGGAACATATCGAGCAAGCAGCTGCTGAAATTGCAAAAGAATTCGGCGTTAAAACATTAGGTATTCCGGTAAATGTTACTAAACCTGAAGATTGCGACGCTGCTATTAATACTGTTAAAGAGAAATTCGGTAAACTGGACTTCTTAGTAAACAACGCAGGAGTTCTGAAAGATAATCTTTTTATCAGAATGAGCGAGCAAGAGTATGATTTCGTAATGGATGTGAATGCGAAAGGTGTGTTCTTAATGACCAAGTATGCTTCTAAACTTCTTTTAAAAGCTCCTTCCGGTAGAATTGTAAACATCTCTTCTCTTTCTGGTCTTTCCGGTCAACCTGGACAAGCGAACTATTCTTCTTCTAAAGCTGCAGTGATCGCTCTTACTAAAGTTGCTGCAAGAGAATTTTCCGGCAGAAACGTTTTAGTAAATGCGGTTTGTCCTGGTTATGTGCAAACAGACATGACTGCTTCTCTTCCTGAAGAAGTTCAGAAAAAACTTACCGATCCTATGTTCATTCCTTTAAAAAGACCAGGAACTCAACAAGAGATTGCTAACGCTGTAGAATTCTTCCTTTCTGATAAAGCATCTTATATCACTGGTGTTTTCTTGAGAGTAGACGGCGGCGCCGGTATAGGAATGTAAGGAGCAGTTCATGAGAGAAGTAGCAATCATCGGGGCCTATGAAACGGTCCACGGTAATCATAAAGACAGAACTCTTCGTGATCTAGTCACCGAAGCAGGTAACGGAGCTATCAAAGATTCTGGCATAGACAGAAAGGAAATCCAAGCTGTTTATGTAGGAAACTATGCTGGCAATGAATTTAACGCTCAGAACACAATGGGCTCTTATGCGGCCAACTTACTTGGATTAGGTGATCGTCCTGCGATTCGCACCGAAGGAGCCTGTGCTTCCGGCGGGATCGCAATGAGACAAGGTGTCCTTGCTGTTGCATCCGGCTTATACGATACAGTTTTAGTTCTGGGTGTAGAAAAAATGAACGGTTTAGATCCTGAAACTACGATGGAAATCGTAGCGAGAGGACAAGACCAAGACGTAGAAGGCGGATATTGTATTTCGGGCCCTTCTGGTTTTGCACTAAACGCGATCCGCCATATGCATGAATTCGGAACAACTAAAGAAATGTTAGCAACTGTTGCTGAAAAAAACTATTTCCATGGTAGCCTAAATCCATTTGCTCATAAACAAAAAGAGATCTCTTTCAATAATATTATGAGAGCAAGAATGGTCACTACTCCATTCGGTTTTCATGATGTTTCTTTGGTTACGGATGCTTCTGCGGCAGTTGTGATCACTACCAAAGAAAAAGCAAAATCCGTTCGTAAGGACTATATTGTTGTAAAAGGTTCAGGAATCGGCGGAGACTACTTCAACGTGGCTCTTAAAAAAGATTCTGTTAGTTTCCCAGCATCTGTCCAAGCTGCTACTGAGGCTTTTAAAATGGCAGGTGTAGAAAGAAAGGACATCGACGTTTTAGAATGCCATGACTGTTTCACCATCACTGAGATCATCAATATAGAAGATCTTGGATTTGTCGAAAAAGGAAAAGGCGGCCAATTCACTAAAGACGGTCATACTAGATTGGGCGGAAAACTCCCTGTAAACACCTCAGGTGGCTTAAAAGCAAAAGGTCACCCGGTTGGTGCTACCGGTGTTGGCCAAGTTGTGGAGATGACTTTCCAACTCAGAGAACAATCTGAAAAACGACAAGTTGCGAATGCTCGCACTGCTTTAACTCATGTTTTAGGCGGGCCAGGTGCAGTTAGTATAGTGCATATTCTGCAAAGGGGGGAATAATGGCGGAGATTATGGAAGCTCATTCTTTAACCGGAAAAAAATGCAAATCTTGCGGATTCGAAGCTACTGATCCCGTTGTTTCTTGCACAAGCTGTGGATCGGAAGATGTGGAAGTTAAAACTTTTTCAGGAAAAGGAAAAGTTTATACTTACACTGTGGTTCATGTAGGCTTCGGACATTTAGCACCAAGAGCGCCTTACGTTCTTGCAGTTGTCGAGTTAGAAGAAGGTGCAAAAACCATGAGTATTATCGAAGGAGAATACCAAGGTAAACCGGTCACAGAATCTATCGCGATCGATATGCCTGTTCTTTTCGATAGAACGGAAACTTCTACGGGATTTATTTTTAAACCCGCTTGATCTAAAAAGGAAGCGGGGTGGGACTTACCCCGCTTTTGTTTTACAAAAAACCAATAAGTCCGATTCTTTTCCATTCTTAGAAATCGATATTAAGAATCATCTCCAGATGCTTTGACAAAAGTCAATTTTCGGATCCTTCTCCATATTGCCCGAAATTCTTTGCGAATTCCGCGCCGACAATACCGTGACAAAAAGTTCTATGCTTTCTCTTTCTAAAAAAGAAACTTGGAACCAATATAAAGGAGTAATCCATGAAGACTCGGGCAATCCTGATTTCCCTTTTTGTTTCCATTCTCTCCCTCACCTCCCTATTGAACTGCGGAGATAAAGAAAAGCCGAAAGAAGAAGCTGCACCTGTAGCAAGCGCAGCAACTTTAAGTCCTGAAATAGAAGAAGGTAAAAAACTTTTTCTCGAAAACGGATGTAACGCATGTCACGGAGATACCGGTGCTGGTGACGGAGCAGCTGCAGCTAGCTTAAATCCAAAACCAAGAAATTACAAAGCTCCTGCTAGCGACTGGAAAAATGGTCCTACAGAAGCAGGAATTCTGAAAACTTTGAATAACGGAATTCCAAGCAACCCTGTAATGACTTCTTACAAGTTTTTAGGCGACGAAAAACTTAAAAAGATTTCTAAGTACGTAATCTACTTAAATCAAAATTAATTCCAATTCCTCGGGAGTCCGAAAGGACTCCTATCTTGATTTTTTCCCACTTTTCTTCTGGAAGTTTTCCACCCACATTTCAAGCTAGCTTTGTGAGCCAATCCTCTTCTTTACCACATTGCGACAGTTGCGGAACGGACAGAAAATCCCCTCTTTCCAGAGAAGTGAAAACTTACGGTAATTGGGCCTGGTTTTTGATCCTTTTCGGGATTTCTTCAAAACCTACTACTGTTTCTTTTCAATGTTCCCAATGCGGTCAGATTTTCGACAGACTTTCCCCGGAGGAGCTAGAGCACTACGTTTAACGGATTACTCCCAGTAGGCGGTCGGTTTTCCCAGGAAACGGGATTGACTGTCTTCGAGAGGAAAGGTCTTTTGTGCTAAATAAGGCAGATGTCTGACGAATTCAAAATAAACGTGGATCTTGAACCTAATGTTCCGGTGATCCATATCTCTGGGGAAATTACCTCTGAGGCGGATGACGAAATTTTAGGGAAATACCAGTCCATACCTGAGCAACGTAGGACCAGGGTGATTTTGAATTTCCACGGAACGTCTTACATCAATTCGGCGGGACTTGCAACATTGATCAGTTTGATCACCAAAGCAAGTGAATCTTCTTCCAAAATTGAATTTGCAGGTCTAAACGATCATTTCAGAAAAGTAATGGATATCGTCGGCCTTACGGATTTCGTTTTAATCCATAACACTCTGCAAGAAGCTCTTAGTTAAGGGATCAGTCCCTTCTTCTTAAAATCTTCCACTACTAGTTCCAGATCTTCGGGTGTGTCTACGCTCAATGCTGCGCGACTTGCTATATACACTCCGATAGAATGCCCCGCTTCCATGGCTCTTAATTGTTCAAGCGATTCAGATTCTTCGAGCGCGCTTGGAGGAAGATCCGGATATCCAAGTAAGAAGTCTCTATCGTATCCGTAGATCCCCAAATGTCTATAAGCAGGAACTGTTTTTTTAAATTGGCTAGGGATTGCTGAACGGGAGAAGTAGAGCGCTTTTCCGTTTTTATCCAAGACTACTTTGACCCTGTTTGGATCCTGGATCTCATTTTCTTCTAAACGAACTGCTGCGGTGCTCATTGCCCAATCTGGTCTTTCCAGTTTGAGTTTTGCGACTCCGTCTATAAGTTCAGATTCTATTCCAGGTTCGTCACCTTGGATATTGATTATAATTCCTGAGTCAGGATATTTGAGTGCAACTTCTCTGATCCTATCAGTCCCAGAAGGATGATCCGGAGAAGTCATTACCGCCTTACCACCATTATCCGAAACAATCTGTAAGATCCTTTCGTCGTCAGTGGCAACTACTACATCATGTAGAAGAGAAGACTTTAGAGAATTCTTATATGTCCAGGCGATCATAGGAAGATCCCCGATCTTGGCCAATGGTTTGCCAGGAAATCGGGAACTTCCATATCTTGCGGGTATGACCCCAAGGATTTTCGGTTTTGTCATTAGTTGACGATAAATTCTGTGAAGTAAACTTCTTGGATCTTTCCGTCGGAGAGAATATGATTGATCTGAGCTTTGATCTCTTCTCTCAAATCTAACTGATCTTCTACGTCGATCAAATCGTCCTTGGTTTTTCTTCCTATGATTAGGTTCACCAAGTCTCTCATCTGAGCGATCCTTTCCGCAAGTTCCGCAGTGATCTTAGCATCGTCTCTTGCAACTCCGAAAGATAATTTCATCTTCACGAAGTGAGTTTCACCTTTATCCGCAGTATTGATCCTGAACTCTTCCTGAAATTGGAAGGTCATGAGTGGCGGAGGCGGTTTTACTAAGGCTACGTTTTTCATTTCACGGAAGGTACTAGTCGCGGCCTGTTTCGCAACAAACATGGAAACAAGTACAACTATGATAATTCCGAATACAGCACCGGCAATATAGATCAGCCATTTGATGAGCGGAGACGAGCCGGCGCCGGCATCCGCCGCGGGTAAACCGCCTTCTTCCTCGTCTATTTCGGGATCGCCCATGGGTATTCTCCTTTTACTCTACTATAATCCACTTTCGGTGGAAGTTTCTGAACCTGGTACACGACTTTTTGGTAAGCCGAAATTGGATTCGTAGTCGCTTCGTTTGGTGGATTTTTCCGTTAAAATTACGATATCAATTCTTCTATTGAATGCTTTTGATTCTGGAGTTCCAAGGTTCTCCACTAGAAGCGGTCTATAAGATCCGAAACTCACAGCCTGGAACCAACTTGGATCCAATTTTCCAACTCCAACTATATAATCAGTAGAGTTGATCGCCCTTGCTCCAGCAAGATCCCAGTTGTTTAAGTAAGTTCTTTCTTCCCTGCTAGGATTTGCACCGGGCAGTACTGCATCAGCGTCGCAGTGACCTTCTACCCTTACAAATCTTTCGAGTCCCTTAATGAGTCCGCTGGCTTTTTTGAGTGTACCTTTTATTGGTTCTTGTAAAATTGCAGAGCCAGGATTAAAATAATCAGCTCCTACTAAGCTGATCACAAGACCTCTTTCGTCTTCAGTTACTCTTACTTTCCCTGCTTCTATCTCAGGTTTGAATAATTCCGTAGCGGTCTTTTTGGATTTAGAAAGTGCCTTTCCAGTAGTCATGGAAGGAAGACTTTCTATATTCATTCCCATCTCTTCCAATTTTCCTTTGGAAAGAGTTTGTCCACCGTCAAAAAATCCAGTGGTTGTTTTGAACGCGGATAGAATGATCTGCATCTCTATCGCGTTTGTTTTACCTGTACGGTATAACATAATGAAGAAGCAAAGAAGAAGTGTAACCATGTCTCCATAAGTAAGCATGTACTCTGGAATATTTTGGATACACTCTGGACATTTCTGTTTTGCCATATTCTTCTTCCGAAATAAATCTTAATCGTTTTCGTCTTTTAGAACGCCGCGTTCGCCAGGTGGCAGATAACTTGCGAGCTTGTCTTTCACGATACGAGGGTTATCTCCCGATTGAATGGAGAGTGTACCTTCTATCATGATCTGTCTTACTAATAGTTCGTCTTCGGATTTACGCATGAGTTTTTTCATGATCGGGATCGCAATCATGTTCGCTCCCATGGATCCGTACAATGTGGTGATCAAAGCGGCCGCCATCCCTGTTCCGATTGCACTCGCGTCTCCGGATCCAAGGTTCTTTAACATCTGAACGAGTCCGATCAGAGTTCCGATCATCCCGAATGCAGGAGCAAGTGCTCCCCAGTTTTCCCACCAAGCTTTTCCGGCACTATGCCTGGAAGCGATATTGCTCATTTCGGTTTCCATAATATTCCGAACAAGCTCCGGGTCTGTTCCGTCCACAACTAGGGTAATTCCCTTTCTTAAAAATTCTTCAGGAAGTTCGTTCACGTCATCTTCTAACGCGAGTAGACCTTCTCTTCTCGCTTTTTCCGAGAAGGAAACTAATGTTTTAATGAGTCCGATTAGATCGCTTTTTTCTTCTCTAAAAGCCTTACGAGTTACCTTGCCCAATTCCAAGGTATTTTGCCAAGGGACCGCCATCACCGTACAAGCAGTTGCTCCTCCGAATGTAATCAATACGGAAGGTATATCCACGATATCAAGTGGATTCAAACCAGCGGAAAGAATCCCGAAAGCGAATACTACGACTGCAGAGCCGAAACCTATGATTGTAGCTATATCCATTGTAGTTTAATCTGCCCTCTTAAATTGATCCGGCGCGGAACCCAAAGGAAACACCAGCACTCGTTTTTTGAACTCCAAAATTTTTTCGATCACGTCGGGTATACTTTCCTGGACCACATATTTTCTATCATTAGACAAAGTGATCGTTGTATCCGGATTTGCCTCGATACATTCAATATGAGAGGCGTTTAGAACGAATTCATTTCCTTTTAATCTATGCAAAGTAATCATACGCCCCTCCTTTTTCCAGAGTTCTTGTTTATAGTCTCGACCGTCTTTTGGATTTGGATGATGAATTTTTCCTCTGTAAAACGGTTTACCGAGGCCTGAAAGTCCTTAGATTTCCATTCTTTTCGGTCGGATTCCTGCAAGGCAGAGTTCAATGCCTCCACTGTTTGTTCTTTGAAGAATAGGCCAGTCTTTCCTGAGACCACAGTCTCCAAGGCCCCACCTTTCGCATAAGCCAGAACAGGAGTACAATACCCCTGAGCCTCGACAGGTGCGATCCCGAAATCTTCCATCCCTGGAAAAATGAATGTCTTTGCTTTGGCCATATACTCTTGCACTTCATTTCTTGGCCTATGAGGTAGGATCTCCACATTTGGAGGAAGGTCTTTTATAAGTTTCTTATATTCTTGTCCGCTTCCTAAAATTTTAAGAGGTCTTCCATTCTTTCGATAAGCTTCTATTGCTAAGTCGATCCTTTTATAAGGAGCAAATGCGGACACGATCAGATCGAAGTTTTCCTTCTTCCCTGCTTTAACCTTAAAACCTTCAGGCAAACATGGAGGATAAACTACCTTGGAGTCTCTTCTGTAAAACTTTTGGATGCGTCTAGAAACAAACTCAGAGTTACATAAGAATGAATCCACTCTATTAGAAGAAACCGAATCCCAGGTACGAAGATAATTGGAAACAAACTCGAAAGCGAAAAATTTAAGTCCCTGTCTCGCAGGAAAATAATCATAATACAGATCCCAAACATATCTCATGGGAGAATGTACATAGCTAATATGGATCGCGTCAGGATCAGGGATTATACCTTTTGCAACACAATGTGAAGAAGATACTATCAGATCATATCCTCTTAAATCTAAGGACTCTATCGCAGTTGGAAATAAAGGAAGATACCAACGATACTTTGATTTGAAAGGAAGCCTATCAGTGAACGCGGTTACGATCTTTCTATTTTCTATTCTTTCGTTTAATTTCCCTTTTTCGTAAAAAAGGGTAAATAGATCTGCATCTGGAAATACCTTTAGGATAGAATCGAGTACGATCTCTCCTCCTCTCATTCCATTCAGCCAATCATGGATCACTGCGACTTTCATAGATACTAGGATCGGCAGGGTAGCTTAGTTTGTCCCCGCCTTTTCGAAGAGACCATTAACGAGTTATAGCTTGTTCAGATAGAAATCGCTGGAAATTCCACCAATGATGGTGGTCCTACGATACAAATTGATGGAGAAAGGAATAGGAGCACTTCTTTCAATCTTACGGTACCCTTCGACGTATCTTCTAGCATCGTCCCCTAAAATTCTCATATCAGTCAATGTCTCGGCCAGATTATCGTAGGTATCCGGATCATTAATAAACCTTGGAACTGATCCGTTGCTACTTTTGAGTTTGTAAGATATCTCTTCGAAATTTGCAAACATCAAGGTGATATCCTGTTTATTTTCTCGGATCACACCTGTGGATGCTGCAAAGAAGTCATCATAGTATCTAGCAGAAGGAGCAAAATCAGGTCGGAAATCTTCTTCTTCCTTGTATGTTGGTCGGAAGAATGTTTGTTTGGAATCTTCTTCTGCGTTTCCTGGATTGATATCTATAGTTCTTCCGGCAAGAACTGTTGCAGTCCTAAAACTGATATCATAGTTTGAATATAATGTGATAGGCTCAGCAAGACGGATTGTGATCTCCACTGCCTTGGTCCTGTTCTTGTCCAAAAATCTTTTGTCTGGAACTTCTTCTATCCCAACCACATCTACATCTCGAACGATTCCCCTCTCCAATCCTAAAATGCTGACCGGAGTTCCAGGGCGAATTCCTTGCGACTTAGGATAATAAATTTTTAAAGTATAAGGATAATCTTCTTCTGAACCAGATCGTTCGATCACTGATTGGTATAAGAGTACGAAAAAAGCACAAAAGAAAACGAAACCTAGGTGAATGGGAGAAGGGATCGGAAATTTCATACTTTCTTCTATTAGAAACTTCGGCTTTGGATTCGGATCAACTAAATCCCATTAAATCAAAAATAGATGGGCGAAATTTCAGAGAATTTCCCGATAATTCTAAGGGAAAGGAAGAAAAAACCCTCTCAAAACGCCTATGAGACATAATATAATTGACTTTTTGAAAGAATCCATTCAAAAAAGAACGAGTTGGTGGCTTCTCGCCTTCCTCTTTCTATTGGCGAGCCCTTTAGGCTGGGGATTTAGGAGAGGGACCCTTCCCCAGGAGTTGAATAAACTCATACTGACAGGACACGAAACTCTTAGAACGGAAGAAATAGTTCAGATCATGGGAATCCAACCGGGAACCTCTTTCGAAAATTACGACCTCGGCCAAATGGAAAACCGACTTACCTCACATCCCAGAATCAAATCCGCTCACTTGGAAAAAAAAACGGACGATCAATTGTTAGTGGAGATCACCGAAAGAAAACCAAATTATCTTGTGAATTCGGACGGCCATCTTTTCGAAATCGATTCCGACCTAAAGATACTTTCCATGGATGATGTTAGAAGCCAAGGACTCACCGTTCTTTCTGGAACATTTCCAAGAGAAAAAGGAGAAGTAGTCGGCGCTGCATTCAAAGATCTTCACACTTCTGTTGAAAATGCATTTCGTTCTTATCCAGCACTAAAGACTCGTATCTCAGAAGTGTCTCTACATGAAGATGGAGAAATTTTTGTCTACGCAGACACTCCTCTTTCGGTTCGTGTACAAGTCGGGACCTTATTCCAAACGGAACAGGTCAGAAAGTTATATGCTGTATTAGCATATCTTGAAAAAGAAAAAGTCCGTCCCAAACTCGTAGACATACGAGGAGAAGACGCGGTTTACCATTAAGAATATGGAATCTTCTGAAAGAATCATAGTCTCTCTGGATCTGGGATCAGCACTTACAAAAGTGGTGGTAGGACGTCCTATCTCTGAATACGAAACTGAAATTATCGGAACAGGAATGTTCCCTTCTTCCGGGATCAAAAACGGTTCTATCATAAACATAGAAGCAACTACTCGCTCCATCATAGAAGCAGTGAGCGAAGCTGAACTGATGTGCGGACAAGAGATCGGTTATGTTGTGGTAAACGTGACTGGCAAATCTGTTCGTGCAGATAATTCCAAGGGAGTTGTTGCTATCACGAATAGAGATAGAGTTGTAACCGAACCTGATATTGTTAGAGTGATAGAGGCTGCACAAGCAGTTAGAGTTCCAGCTGACCAAGAAATTTTACATGTTCTCTCCAAAGAATTTTCAGTAGATGATCAAACTTCTATCAAAGATCCGATCGGAATGACTGGAGTTCGTTTAGAAGCAGAAGTACATATAGTCACAGCTGGTCTAACAGCACTTCATAATTTAGAAAAATGTATTGAAGCGGCAGGTTTGGCAGAAGAGACAAGGGTTCTCTCTAGTTTAGCTTCTTCCGATGCAGTTTTAACTTCTGGCGAAAAAGATTTAGGCACTGCGGTATTAGATATTGGGGCAGGGATCTGCGATCTGATCGTTTATGTGGACGGTGGAATTGCTTATTCTTCCGTAATCCCATTCGGCGGATATAATGTTACTTCTGATCTTTCTATCGGTTTAAAAACCACAATTGAAACTGCTGAGCTTGTTAAAAAAAGATTCGGTCATTGTTCTTTAGAAGAAATAGATCCAACCGAAACAGTGGAGATACCACCAATCAGCGGAAGACCAGCGAGAGCAGTTCTAAGAGAAGAACTAGTTCATGTAATCGAACCTCGTATGAGAGAAATTTTCGAAATGGTGGATGCAGAACTTATTAAGTCCGGTAAAAAATCATTTCTCGCTGGAGGAGTTATCCTCACAGGTGGAGGAAGCCTTTTAGAAGGAATAGAAAGTTTGGCAGAAGACGTATTTCGTCTAACGGTAACTCGTGCAAGACCTGCGGGACTTTCCGGACTTTCAGACAGAGTTTCTTCTCCTGAATTTGCTACCGCAGTCGGACTTATCAAATACGCCTCCAGATTAGGGGACATGGAAAGAAAATCCCAGGACAGAAGCGAAACCTGGAGCAAAAAAATTCGGAGATGGATAGAGGAAAACCTCTAAGGGAGTGATCATGTTACGTTTCGAAGAAGAAGAAAAATCAAACCCTGCTATTATTAAAGTTTTAGGAATCGGCGGCGGCGGAATGAACGCAGTTGCAAGAATGGCGAATTCTAGCCTAAGAGGTGTGGAATACGTTATCATGAATACCGACGAACAGGTATTAAAACGTTCCGAGATCGAAGGTAAAATTGCATTAGGTTCCAAAACTACAAGAGGAATGGGCGCAGGAGGAGATCCTGAATTAGGTGCAAGAGCAGCAGAAGAAGACAGAGAAAAAATCGTATCTGTGATCCAAGGCGCGGACATGGTTTTCGTAACCGCTGGGATGGGAGGCGGAACCGGAACTGGTGCAGCACCTATCGTTGCTAAGATCGCAAAAGAACAAAAATGTTTAGTAGTCGGAGTGGTCACTATTCCTTTTTCTTTCGAAGGAAAAAGAAGAATGGAGCTCGCCAAAAGAGGGATAGAACAACTTCGCTCTTATGTTGATACTTTAATTTTAGTTAATAATGAATCCATCTTTCAAGTAGTAGAAAGAGATACTCCGATCGACCAAGCATTCAGAGTAATAGATGATATTCTTTTGAACGCAGTGAGAGGAATCAGTGATATCGTTAATAATCCTGGAATCATCAATGTGGACTTCGCAGATGTAAAAGCGATCATGAGAGATACCGGTGACGCAGTTATGGGAGTCGGAGAAGGTTACGGAGAAAACAAAGTTTCAGAAGCCGTAAACTTTGCAATCGATAACGCTCTATTAGATTCTCGCTCCATCGCAGGTGCAACTTCTCTTTTGATAAATGTTACAGGCGGAACTGATCTTACTATTTCGGATTGGAATGAAGTATCTCAGATCATCACTTCTCAAGTAGATCCTAACGCGAATATCATCATTGGTTTAACTGAAGATTCAGATCTTGAAAAAAGAATTCGTATCACTGTGATCGCAACTGGTTTTAACAAAAGAGCTGCAGGTATTGGATCTGTTCCTAAATTACAAACCCAACCACAAAGAAAAGTAGTTGGACTTCCTGAAATGGAAGAACCTCGTCAAACTTTCAAAACGGAACCGGAAAGGATTAGCAATGACCCGGAAGCATACAGGACACTCAAATCTAAAAATCCTTCCGGAAACATGAAAGAAGATTATGATATCCCTGCTTTCCTAAGAAGAGGAGAAAAAGGAAGAGGTTAATTTACTTTTCTTCGGTTGCCTCTTCTTGTATCGGAGGAGGCGCCATCAATTCTTTCAACTCTTTGAGATAATCATCTTCTGGACCGCCTAAACGAATTGCCTCATCGTAAAATTGGATCGCCTTTTGGTAATCACCTTCTGAAAAATAATAAGTAGCTAAATTTGCTTTTGCTGCCCAAGATTTTCCTTTTGCTTTTAAGTCCGCTTTTTCCCAAGAAATTTTAGCTCTATGAAAATTCGGATTTTCTCCGGTGATCTCTTCGTAACCTTCTAAAAGAAGTGCTTCTACTTCCGGATTTTCATCTTCCGTAAATATAGAAATATCTTCTGATTCAACTTTAGGAGAAAGCCTTCTTTGTATTTCAGAAATGGATTCATCCAATGCTGTAGAAAGAGAAGGGAGCATACTAGGACAACTAATGTCCCCTACTCCATTATATATGATAGAAGGTTTACTAAGAATAGTCTTCATCATTTCTCCGGAATCAACCCGGATCAAATTTGCTTCTATAGGAATATAAACTTTTCGGACACCTGTGGGTTTTACGATTGGATCACTTACAAGAGAAGCTGCTGCCCTACTATATTGCCTATTCCTATCCTTTCCAGCAGCAACTACTTTAAGAACTGCCATTCCGAGGGCAAGATAATCCATTTTAGCTTCTACATAACATTGGGACTCTGGCTGTTTAACCGAAACATATAGGACAGCATCTGCATCCAATATTTCTCCGATCTTCTTTCTGTACTTTTGTATCCCTTCCAAAGAAAGATCTTTTTGTTCCAAAACATCAGGTCTGTCCTTTAGATCCAAAATTTTAAAATAAGAATCGTCTGAAAAACTCTCATAAATTTTTGCTGGGACCATCAATACGAAAGAACGATTACTTTCGTGGCTCCATATTTCTGAATTCATCGGTTCCAGAGCGAATGCGACTGTTTTCACTCCATTTAAGAATTGTTTTAAGTCTCGTCCTTCTTTTGTAGGAGGATACATAGGATATTCTACGGTTACGGACTGGCAGGTTATAAAAGTCGCAAGTAAGCAGAATAGAAAGACTAACGTGAACCGCATATCGGATCGGACCCTTTCTTGGTAAATTTTAGATCCCGTTTTTAACGGTTTCTTTTGTAGAATTTGTAGGTAGGAGCTCCAACAAAATCAAATGAGGTCTTGCTCCAAATCGAATTCTTGGCGCCACATGACCTTCCGCCCCTAAACCTCTACTAACTATAATATCAGTATTTTCGTAAGCGTTCAATCCCCCAGCAGCAATATGTCGAGGAACCCTGGAAAGAGTTAAGATTGGACCAAAAAATGGGATCTGGACCTGTCCCCCGTGAGTATGCCCTGCCAAAACAAGGTCCACTTTTTCATTCGGCTGGTGAAGAACAGAATCAGGATAATGACTGATCAAAATAGAATAAATGTCCTCAGGAATTTCCCTTTTCAAACTCCAAATCAAAGATTTGTTTCTATAATCAGGTAAACCTAATCCCATCAAACCAATCTTATTTTTGCCGATCTGGATTACCTTTGATTTACGATCCCAAAGAACTGATCCAGTCTTAGCAGAAAAATCAGTATAACGCAAAATATGATCCACATCGCCTGTAACAAAAAAGAATCCATTATTATATTTAAATTCTTTTAGATAAGAAGTTACGATCGGATATAAGCAGGCATGATTCATCACATCTCCAGTGAATAAGATCAGATCCGGTTGGAAACGATTCGCCTCTTCTCGAACTTCTAAGTGAAGTTTTCTAATATCATCCGTTTGTAGATCAGAGATATGTACGATTTTGATAGGAGAAACTATTTTATCAGAACGTATTTGGATATGCTCCACATCCAAATGATTCGGTTCCCAAACTTCAGAATAAAATTTAATACAAACCAAGAAGATAGAAATGAATAAGAAAACAATCCTCTTGGAAAATACGAAATGAAGGACGCCAAATAAAGGAAGAGCAATTGTTAAAACTGTCCAAGCAATCCTAACTCGGATAAAAGAACTTACATCCAGAAATACAGGAACAGTAGCCGCAAGAATCAGATAGATGAGAGTAAGAATTAGAATTCTTTTATAAAAGGAAAAATCCCATTCCTTTGAGAAGATAGACTTTCGCTTATTTCCTAAAAATACAAAAAGAAATAAAGTAAACGTGATGATTACTATAACATCTATTATGAAATTAGATCTAGAATATGCATTCAAATAAAAATTCATGTTTGGATCTTCTTCTTTCCATTCCAAAATTCTGCAGCTATTGCGCTAATTAAATACATTACTGTCCCATACATGAGAACAGTAAGTAATGTTTCACTTTGTTTAAGATGAAGTTCTGCAAGAAGTAGAGCCAAAGATAAACTTCTGATCCCAGAAACCATAGACAAAGAAGCTCTAACTTCTTGTGTTGAATTAAACAAAAAGATCCCAGGAAGAAGAGAAAATACTACCGCTACAGCTGCACCGATCCAAGCAATCCAACCTAAACTCAGTGCATATTCTCCATATTGAAAGATCAGAAGTAAGATAGATAACACCAAACAGAATGTGCTGAATTTCTCTACCCAAGGAGCTACCGGATCAAAAAATTTAGGGAAGAAGTATTTGCTCAGAAGTCCGAGAAGTAAAGGTAGACCTTGTAAAAATGTTCCGATCAAAAAAAGTTTTAGAAAAAGATCAAAATTAAATCCTGAACCACCTTGGTAGATTGAAAATATCAAAGGAGTGAGAATGGTATTCGCGCCATTCAATAATGCGATCAACATTCCGCCTAATGCTGGATTTCCTTTTGCTCTTAAGACAAATAATCCTCCGGAAGCTCCTCCCGGAGAAGCAGCACAAAGAAAAATTGCAGCAAACGCAAGTTCAGATACTCCTAAAAGTTTTCCTGTAAAAAATACGGATAAGGGAAGTATCCCGAAATTCCAAAAGAATGCAAATACTAGAATCGGCACAAATTTGGACCAAGAGCCCAATTCTTTTTTTTCTATCCTCAATCCCAAACCATACATAGAGGAAAGGGAAAGAAGAATGAGTACGATCCGTATTAACATTTTCTAATTTTAAGAAAGACTTTTCTTAAGGAAACTTCTCTCTTTGATCGTTTGAGAAATGAAACTAGAGATCGCAAAGAAAAATGCAAATCCAAGGAAAAAATAAGGCGCAATCGAAACTTGCTCTTGAGGAATATTATTCTGCACTAACATTCCATAAAATGCTACAACAAACAATGTGGCAGGAACAGTTAGCACTGAACCTAAATTAATGAATAATTTATACCGAATGGACCCATTCTCTTCCTTCTTAGCATAACCAAAAGACCATAACCAGTTTCTATGTTTTGCCAATTGAGAAGCGTTTTGGAAAAGAAGTTTGTCTCCTTCTTTTTGAACGGCATATCCGGCTTTTTCAAATTGAGAAGACACAGAGTTAATATCTGATCTCAATTCTCCGGATAAAATAGCAGGGAAGAAGGAGCCAAAATTTCTTTTAGAAAAAGTTTCCTTCTGTTTTCGATCCCATAGGGCAATTGTAAATACCAGAATGAATATCAAGATAGGAAGTATATTTAAAATTATAGTCATCATCTTTGTTTTTATGCCGCCGTTAAAATAATCGGTCCACGTTCAGTAACTACTACTGAATGTTCAAACTGAGCAGTAAATGAACCATCAGGAGTTTTTAAAGTCCATCCATCAGATTGTTCTACAAAGTCTTCGGCTCCAGTCGAAACAAAAGTTTCAACAGCGATGACCTGTCCCGATTTTAGAATTCGTTTATCTCTTGGTTCATAATAATTACAAATATCGAATGGTTCTTCATGGAGAGATTTTCCTACTCCATGTCCGCATAATGTTCGGATCACTTTAAATCCATTCTTCTTTGCAGTATTCTCAATTGTTCTTCCGATAGAATTTAGTTTTTCACCAGTCTTCACACCAGAAAGAGCAAGTTTTAATGCTTCAGAAGAAACATCTAAAAGTTTACTTAAACCTTTATCATCTTTTCCAACGATAAGAGTAAAACCAGTATCTGCAAAATATCCGTTCAACTCTAAAGAAACATCCAAGTTAAGAAGATCTCCTTCTTTCAAGATACGATCACTTGGAATTCCATGAGCAATTTCAGTATTCAAACTGATACAAGTATAACCTGGAAATTTATACATGAGTTGAGGAGCACTTCTCGCCCCGAACTTAGAAAAATAAGAATGCGCGATACGATCCAGCTCTTTGGTGCTAATCCCCGGTTTAGCAGCTTCTCTCATTTTAACCAGGGTCTCGGCAGTGATCTTGCCAATCCTTTGTAATGCTTCCAGATCTTCTTTATTACGAACCGTCATAAATATTAGTTCTACAGAAAGAAATTAGGTGGCAAACGATAAATGTAGGAATTCCAACAAGAACCGAAAGAATCTAAAGTTTCTGTTTTACTTCCCGGAAAGTATAAAGAAGTTCAGAAGCAATCTGATCGCAGGTTTGCAAATATTTTTCCAAAGGATTTTCGGAACCATCTGCTGATTTAGGATCTTCGAAAGGAAGTGAGATCCTTGCTTCTGCTCCTGGAACATAAGGACAGGATTCATCTGCTTGTGAACATACTAAGACCGCAATGAATTCAGAAGCAGGATTCGGAGCGTCTTGGAATTTTTTAGAATATGCGATCAAAGGAGGAGTTCCATCCGCCCACCAAATTGAATATTTAGGATTACGAGGAGGTCCTTGGTTCTCAAAACGAAATCCACAATTCTCTAAAGCCTTCTCCGCATTTGGATGTAATTCAGTGATACTTGTTCCACCTGAAAAAGATTTAACTCCAGGAAAATCAAAATAGTGAGGAATACATGCTGCGAATGCCTGAGCGATCTGGCTCCTTCTCGAATTATGAGTACATATAAAAACTAAATTCGCTTTTTGTTTGGTCTCAAAAGATTGAAGAATAAAATCCGCCAAAGAAGAAAGCACTGCCTTTCTTTCCTTAGAGATCTTATCGATCAAAGAAAGTTTCGTATCCAAATATGTTTTTAAAGGTTGGAATAAAGGAGACATCCCGAAAACTTTAAGTTCCTTATTCTATGGAGCAAGCTAGATTTTTCGGATTTCGAAAGGCTTTGACAAATTTCAGATTCTCAAGGATCTATTGCGAAATCGAAATGGAAACTAAATGAAAGCGAATAACACTTCAAAAACAGTTTTGATCACCGGAGGATCTTCCGGAATAGGCAAAGAACTTTCTATCTTATTATATAAACAAGGTTATAACGTACTAGTAGTCAGTGTTTCCAAAGAAGAATTCAAACTTCTTCATAAAGAATGTAAAGAGATCAACTCATCTGGAAAATTAGAAACCTTAGAAGCAGATCTAACTCAAACGGAAAGTATCTCTAAAATTTTGAAATGGATCACCAAACTAAATTTGGATATAGATGTTTTAGTCAATAATGCAGGATTCGGGCTTTGGGGAAAATCATGGGAACTTTCTCCAGAAAAAGTGGACTCTATGCTTTTACTGAATATAAATGCAGTCACCAGACTCTCTAATGAAATTTCAAAAAGAATGATAGAACGTAAGAATGGTTTTATATTGAATGTTGCATCCACTGCTTCTTTGCAGCCTCTCTCCTATATGGCAGCCTATGCGGCAAGTAAGGCGTACGTAGTTAGTTTTTCAGAAGCACTTGCGGCGGAACTTGCTCCTTACGGAGTCAAACTTGGGATCTTATATCCAGGAACAACTAAGACAAATTTTCTTTCAGTCGCAGGAATTCACAAAGAAAACAAAAAAGGTGGTTTAGGAAATCTTGCTTATTCTATCGCAATGGATCCAAAAGATGTGGCCAAGGTTGCATTCAAAACAATCCAAAACGAGACAAAAAGATCAATCCCAGGATTTATGAATAAGGCACATTATTATTCTACTAGAATATTTCCTACTTGGATCGTAAAAAGAATAGCAGATCAGATCTTTAGAAAAGAATAATTTATACTTTTACATTTACTCCGTAAAACTCAAGAGCATTCGAATATAATACTTTTTGCAATAACTCACCTTCGAATGTTTCCGTAACTAAATGTAAATCCTCCTCAGTGAAAGGAGCAGGAGAACGAGTAGAAGGAAGATCAGTCCCGAACATTAAAGCATCCGGATTGATCTCCGCAATTTCTACCAAAGCAGATCGTATATCTATATTGGTCCTGCCAAACCCAGTCGCTTTTACTCTTACTCCTTTTTCTACCAATCTTAGAATGGTAGAAAATCCTTCTTTAGATAATCCCAAGTGATCGATGGAAACTTTAGGTAAAGACAGAAGCACTTCTTCCAAAAATTCGTCTATCTCTTTGGCATCTATGTACAATTCCACATGCCAACCTGCAAGATCATAAACCTTGGCTCCCATTTCTTTGATCTTAGAAATTTCCTCAGAGCCTCCCCTTCTTACATTAAATCGAACTGCTCTTACTCCTGCCTTATGAAGGGATAAAATTTCGGAATCTTTGGTATTTGCAGGAAGTTGGGTAACACCTACATAATTTTTTCCTAATACAGAAAGTGTATCCAACAAGTAAGTTTGATCGAATGCTTGGAAAGAGCCGGAAACAACAGCTCCTCCTTTGATCCTAAGCCAATCCGCCTGCTTATTATAGTCCGAGACCGTAAAAGGCTCCGGCAAAAAGCCATGATTGGGCACCAAAGGAAATCTTGGATCTATGATATGGAAATGTGAGTCGAAGATCCGCATCTTCGTAGTATAACATTTACGGAATATGAGTCAAGAGATTGTGAATAGGAAATTTATTTCCGTAAATGTTTAAAAAGGCTTTTCCCCTTTATAACGAAGCACTCTGGTCCCTGCAAAAAGATCGTGTAATGCGGTCCTTTTGTGAGAAAATAAGATATAAATCACTGAAATCCCATAGTATATAATCGAATCCCAGAAAGTGAAATTGTCCAAAGGATTCCATTTATTCAAGATCCTATGAACACCCGCCAAAGGTAAACCTTCCATCTCAGCTTGGTGTTCCATAAATATCCTGGAATCATATACCGCACTCATAATGGTTACTAATGATAAAGTTAGCTCAGGTAAAGTCCTAATAAAAGACCTAATCCAACCTAAACGCCCTTTGTAAGAATCAGTGACAATGATCCCCGCAAACGCCTTACCAAACGTTCTACCATATAACGCATGCATCACGAATCTATACCCGACATAAAGTAAAGAATGTAATGCGGTGTAAAAGGGAAATAACTCGTACACCATCTTATTATGGTAATAAAAAACCATAATTTGAGGGATCAAAACAGGACATAGGATCAAAAAATCCAGGAACTGAGCGTAAATTCTCCTGCTTAAGCTCGCGTATGCTAAATGTTTTTCTTCAGTATTAATTTTTTCGAATATACTCTTCATCAGTAAACAATTATAGGTTATTTTTAAAATGAAAAACGAACCATCTGAGTTCTTTACCACTTTCGCAAAGATAAAACCCGTCTTTATGAGTTATAACATCGGGACCCTTGGAAATTTCTGCCCAAAAACCTTTTGAACAAGGCTGCCACCAATCCGGCCTACAATTTCCCTGATCAAAATTTTCTGGCCAGTCGTTAGGATAAGAATCGAATCTGAGATTTAAACCAGGATGGTTTTTGAATCTTTCCAGAATTGATTTCCTAAACTCGGGACCTTCTACCTTATATTTTGAGAAAACTACCCAAGATTCTCTGAACCCGCAACGTTTAATAAAATAATCCGATACACCATTCGGAATGCCTAGGATCCCGAACTTCTCCGCCTCTACTTTTGTTAGGCCCTTAAATTCAAAACGATCCGTAAAAACTGGATCATCCGAATTATTCCGAAAGAAAAAGTATAGAGAAATCCCCAAAAAGATAAAAATAACTGCGATGCCGCACGTTAGTAAGATCTTTGAAGTGAAATATTTCGCCATTTTTTCGCCGGGATCGGATCGGCCGAATCTTAACGGTAGAATATGAAAACCAAAAGTAAGGAATCAAGGAGAATTTAGAAAACTGCACTTAGGCGTTTCTGCAGATCCAAAGATTTAGGTATGGGAAATCAGAAAGAGGGAAATGACCTTCTTCCGCCACATGTGTATATGCGAAGAGAGAAATTATTTAGAAGATTCCAACAACTCTAGGGTGCGTTTCAAACTCTCTTTTCCTCCCCAAGATTGATGACCTGGAACTAAGATGGAAATTTTTGAAAACGACTTTTCTAATTTATGAATTGTTTTAGGCCATTCTTTCAAATCAGCATCCTTTGTATTACCTATCTCGTTTGCTTCTGCACTTTTAACTAAACAGCCGCCGAATAGAATTTTAGCTCCAGGAAGCCAAACGACTAAATTGTCTTTAGAATGACCTGCACCAAAAAAGAAAGTTTCAATCTTAGTTTTGCCAAATACCAAAATATCCTTATCTTTTAATGACTTTTCAGGAAGAGACTTACCTTCTCCTCTTAAGATAGAAATTGTTCTATTGCCCGCATAAGAAGAAATATTCATCTTTTTCAATACTTCTATTCCCCCAGCTCTATCCTCATGAAAATGAGTGATAATAACTGCGATTACTGGCTTTTTTAAATTTGCAGAAACCCAATCCAAAAGTTGTGAAGTTTGTTCCTCTCCCCAAGCGGTATCTACGAGAACTATACCTTCTTCCGTTTCAATCACGAGTCCATTAGATGGAAAATATACATCTTTTAGAAGTTTATATGAAGTATGCACATATACATTTTTTCCGACCTTTGAAACCTGGAGTTTAGGCTCTTCTCCATAAATTGAAAGGGAAAAGATAATTAATAAAAAAATAATATATTTCATTTTGAGTTTTTAGCCAAAACCTGACCATCATCTTTCCATTGGCCTTCGAAAATCAGATTCCCATCCGAGTCCGTTAACTTGCCGAAACCATTTCTTTTATTCAATTTCCATTCACCTTCATAAATAGTGCCATCAGCATATTTATAAATCCCTTTGCCTTCCTTATTTCCTCGATCCCAATCACCATCGTAAGATTCTATATCTCCAAGCACAAGTTTACCCTTACCATGGGCTATACCATTTTGGAAACTGCCTTCATAACGATAAGATCCAGATAAAACCTTAGTTCCGATCCCGTTCCTACAATCACCGGAAACACAACTAGGAGAAAAAAAGTAATACGCAAAAAATAAAACGACAGGGATAAAAATAATAGGATAAAAGTTTTTGTTCATGACTTTCAGAAACTGGTTAGAACTCTAAAATCCCATATTATAGAAAAATAAACTAATGAAATTTAGGGCTCAAGATTCAGATTTGGAAAATTCTTTAAAATTTCTTTTACGAACGATAGAATTCAATCTTTTCAATAATCTTTTCAGATCATCTTCTCCCATAGCTTCAGTCACTGCCGCTTGAGCCTCTTCCCAGATTGGATAAGCGATCCTTAAAGCATCTAAACCTTTTGGGGTTAAAATCACTTTTCGAGCTCTTTTATTTTCAGAAGGAACATCTGCAACATAGCCTAACTCTTCTAAAGGAGTCAAGTTACGGATCAAGGTAGTTCTATCCAAAACAAGAAGGTCCGCTAATTCAGCGAGACCAAGGCCATCAGTAGCGCCAAGAGTATGCAATAAACTGAATCTTTGAGAAGTAAGTCCCGCCTTTTCTAATTCTCTATCATAAAATTGGGTGACTGCTCTAGAAGCTCTGCGCAGATTAAAGTTCACACAACTTAAACCTGCGCTAAGCATATCCGCTTTGCTCGGAAATTTTTCAGACTTCCGAGCTGTAGTGTTTTGAGACTTCTTGGACATAGGATCAAAAAGACTATTAGTCTTGGGAATATTTTCCCTCCGATACTTGTTTTCGCAACTGTTTTACCCTATCTTCAAAAGAACCTTCTTCTAAACCAGGCTCATCGAAAATAAAACTCCCTAAAAAAGACATCATCTCTTGGTCATGACGAACAGGACGTCCTTTCTGCAGATCGATAAAAGAAAACTGAGCCCTTAAAACGGCCTTCAAACGATTACCTTCTTTATCTAAAAGTAAGTATTCATTATGGATCGTCGCAGGAGTTAACTTGATCAAACGAGTCACAATTTTCACCACATCATTCTGTTTGACCGGTTCCAAATATTGAGTCTCCACCTTACTCACGACCCAAGATTTACCTGAGCTGGATCCATACTCATAAAAATCGAAATTAGCAGTTTCCCTTAATTGTTCAGAACGAGCCTCCAAAAAGTAATCCATGTATCTCGCGTTATTCAAATGTCCGAAAGGATCACAATCCTGAAAACGAATCCTGGCAAAACTATGAGGGGAAAGCACCGGTTTATCAATCGTCAATTCCATACCGAATCTCCTAAGAGAAATAATGTGCATCTACATATATGTAATTACACATGTGTAATTACAGGAATTAGACATCTCCAAATCTGGGTCAAGGCAAAAATTCCCTTTTCCAATGTTGAAATTCCAACAAGAATCTATATTTTTGGAGGTGGCCGCGTCTTCGCGTAGCTCAGACCGAGCTCTCACCTTCGGTCAAAAAATCGCATCCGCGATTTTTCTGACCCCGCTCGATCTCTCGCGGGTTGTAAATGAAAATTCGGATTGTAGGAGTTCCTACAACTGGTGATGTAAAATTTGTTTGAAGGAAATGAAATTCTATGATATGGGGAAGCGAGCTCTCCCACAAGCCACTCCCCCCAATCCCAACGCAGGGCGGGGGCCGCTTTTTAAAAAATGCTTTCGATCAAGCTGAGCAAATACCCAAAGTGCCCACTCGTTTGATCTATCGATCACCGACTCGCATACGCGGTCGTCTTCTCGCTCCTTACGAGTCGCTGCGAAGGGGCGGGGGCCGATTTTCAAAAAATGCTTTCGATCAAACTGAGAAAGTTCAATCCAACTTCGAAGGAAGAAGATCAAGCAATTCAGACCAACGTCTCTTATCAGCAGGGTCTATCTTGTTTCTTCTATCATATCGAATATTATAAATTCCGAATTCTCCTCTGTACAACTTAGCAACCTGAGAAGAAGCAGACTGTTTTCCGCAGCCGGAATGCTCCCAAGAATAAGAAATTTTTCCGGACTTCTCTGACTCCAGATTCCAAAGAATATTTGGACATTCTTTCTTTCTACCGGACTCCAGTAAGGAATAAATTTCAGAAGGTGAAGACGCTCTTACCTTATACACATGGATCGAAAGCATTTCGTTCCAAAACAATAAAGACTCAGACTTGGGAACATACTGCAGCAGTGCTTGGTCCATTCTATCTACATCAGAGACCAATTTCCATTCTCTTCCATCCAAACGAATGGATTCCCCTTCTGCATCTAATGAAAGATCTTTTCTGAACTGTCTCTTATCGGACTCATGAATAGAGACCTCTGTTTGCAAATGAGTGATTTGTCCATTATCGTTTTTTAATGCGATTCCAATCCATTTTCGAGTGGTCCCGATTTTTCGGATCCAATTTTTGTTTTCGGGAACTTCTACCTTAAATTTCAAAAGAACAGACCCGACTGGAAGCGCCTTTTCCTGCTGAAATAACAAAACATCAGAAGAATTCTCATGTAATTCAGATCCTTCTAAGCCTATTATAAATGGATTTTTTACTGTTCCTTTTAAGAAGATCTCAATTTTTTTCGGTTCAGTTTTATAAAAGATCTTATCTATCTTGAACCAATCATTTTCGATCTTCTTTTTACGGACCATATCCGGAAAACAAGAAGGAATTAGGAATATGCAAAAAACAAAAATTAGTAATTTAGAATAAGACTTTCTGAATAAAAAGCCGATATTCAACTTGCAATAAACCTTTTTCGAATAGAAACAAGATGAGCAAATAGAACAGAAGGAACTATAAAAGAAGGCAACCATACATATGGAAATTGGAATACTGCGATATTCGGTCTTTCAAAAGATAATTTTTGGAAAGGCCCAGGCGCAGATAAGATCCCCAAAATCACTATATTCAATAAAAATAAAAGGCCTACTATATTCCAAAACAAAATCCAATTTTTTGAAGATATTGGTTTATTCAAAATAAAATAAGCGGCAATTGGAGCAGTTAGTCCAATTAGAATGTCGAAATTCCAACCGACAAATGTCATACTAATCGGGACCCAACCATACATCGCTAACCAATATAAAACAAGCTCTACCGGGATCCTTGCCAGATGTAAGTATGTTAAATTCTCTCCTGGGATTTGATCAATCCAAGCTCTACTAGAAGGAAATATAAAAAGTAAAATCAAGAACAAGATCGGCGGTGCCACCATGCACAAAAATCTGGGAGGAAAAGAATCAGTGACCAAATAAAACCCGGTGCCACTTAAGATCCCTTGTAATACAAGCCACGCCGCTAAAGCCAAAAGGATTAAAGAAGAGCCGATCCAATTTTTTCTAGAACCCAGAACGAGTGAGAAAAAATATCCTAAAATAGCGAATACCGTAGAACCGAAAACTATTGGAACAAGTGGTGGAAGATGGGCCGACATATGATCTCAAAATGAGGCCCAAATCATTAGAATTTTAGAAAATAAGGCAATCATTTTCCTCGAAATTCTAGCCATTTCTTCTTATTCCTTTTTCACCTAAGCACCGTATTTTGTTGGAATTCCTGCAAGATTCCCTTCTAATATTTAGGTTAGAACTATTTTCCAGGATAGACCATGGCTTCTCAGAATTTCCCCTTTTCGATTTCCCGATCTAAACTGTTTCAATTTTTTGCAATCCTACTCATTTCCGTTTCCTTGATAGGCCTTCTTGCAGAACCAAAAAAAGGAGTCCATGAGGACGTTTTCGAATACAAGGTAAAGAAGAATGATACCTTATCCAAGATCGCAAAAGAATTCCTACAAGATCCAAGGAACTGGAAAGAATTATTAAAATATAATGAAATTCCAAACCCTTCTTTAATTAGAGAAGGCACTACACTTTTTATTCCAGGCTTTTTAAGAAAGGATACAATCTCTGCAACAGGAGAAATTATAAAACCGAATGCAGGCCCTGTGGCAGTCGCTGATTTCCAAAAGGGGCAAGTACAATTCTCCAGGGATTTTACACCGACTGGACTTCCTGCAAGTTGGTCCAAACTTGCAAAAGATCAAATATTGAATATGGATGATTGGGTCCAAACAGGACAAGGTGCTTCTTCTAAAATTATATTCACCAAAAACGGAACAGTTGTTGAGTTAAGAGAAAAAACTTTAACTAAGATCGTAAAAACAACTTCAGAATCCATTTCAGAATACAAACTGAACAAAGACGGAGGAATTTTAGAACTCAAGTCTGGATATTTAGAAGCTAAAGTGCCTCCCAAAAAACCTGGTGATGATACTCGTAAATTTATGGTAGTTACTCCTACGGCAGTGGTTGGAGTAAGGGGAACTGAATTATACGTAAGTGCTCCAGATTCTGAAAATACTTTAGTGGGATGTTACAAAGGAGAATTAGAAGTCTCCGCAGAAGGAAAAACAGTAGCAGTCCCTGCAGGATTCGGAACTACTGTGGTAAAAGGACAGGCTCCTTCTAAACCGGAAAAACTTCCCGAAAAGGTTGAGTTAGAGTGAGAATTCTGGATCGGAATATTATAAAATTTAAATTTTCATTTTTATTATCTTTCGTGCTTCTTCTTTCGGGAGAGGCATTTTCCGAACAACAAAGAGTAAGCCTTCGATGGAAGCCCAGCCAAGGCGCGGAAAGTTATCTAATAGAACTTTCAGAGGATAGAGAATTTTTAAGAGTTCATCATTTTTATAAAACTAAAAACTTCCGTTATGAATTCAATTCACAAGATTCTAAGTTCTATGTTCGTGTAGTTGGGATCAATGTAGATGGAGGAAGAGGAGTTTCTTCCCCCATAATTTCTTTGGCAGATAAATTTGCTGCAGCACCTAAGGTAAAAGTAGAGAGACCATCTACAGTCGTTGCTTCTTCGGAAGAATTGCGAATCTCGCTGGGTGATCCTAAAACCAACGGACCTTCTACCAATTCGCCCGGATCTCCAAATTCTCAAAAGCAAGTTCCGGTCTCCACATATTATAGAGTGAATGGAGGAGAATGGCAGAGATATGACGGTTCAATTTCTCTTTCTCAAGAAGGCTGGAATGAAGTAGAATTTTATTCTGAAGATATATTAGGAAATAAAGAAACTCCTAAAAAAACAAAGTATCTCAAAGATACAACTGCACCCCAAGTACGTTTGATTGGAGAGAAGAAGGGACCATCAGGCCTAATAGAGATCAAATCCGGGGCAGAACTTACATTACAAGTCACTGAAGAAGGTTCCGGGATGGAAGAGATCACGATCAATCTAGCCGCCAGAGATGGAAGCGGAGCAGAAGTGAATCAAACTCTATCTGGAGAAGAAGCAAAGAAACCGATCAAAATTTCTTCCTCAGGTATAGACGGACTTTCCATTCTTCGTTGGGAAGCAAACGACAAAGCAGGAAATTATATCCAATCAGAGATTCCTATGCTAATTGATGCAAAACATCCAGCCTGTGTTTTCGCTCCTACAGAAGGTAAACTTAGAGAAGATGGGATCTATTATCTAAAAGAAAATGGACTCATCGCAATTCGTTGTGAAGATCCAGGCACAGGTTCTGGACTTTCTAAATTAGAATATAAGATTGGCAACGGTTCGATTCAGCCTTATCAAAACCCGATCGGTTTCAATACTGGAATTCATACTGTAACGGTTTATACTTCAGATAGAGTCGGAAACCAAGCAGAATTCAAGATCAAAGTAAACGCAATAAAACCGGATTGGCAAAAAACCGGATCCGAACTCCAAGAAAAATAGTTTATTAAATTATTATAAAATAGACTGCGCTGCAGATTATAAGAAAGGAAAGAAGAAGGGACCCATATTCTCAACGGATCCCTTTTGACGATTTCTAATTTTCTGTGCTTGGTGAAGCGGAAGAACTTGCAGGTTTAGCTGCTGGAGCAGGAGCGCTCGGCTTATTATCCACTTTTTGGATCTTAGTTTCAGGAGGGGTAGTATCTACTATAAAAGCGATCTTCTTAACGTCGCTTTCGTTACCTACTGAATCCACTGACTTAGCTTCAATCGTATGATTTCCTTGTGCTTCTACAGAAACAGGATCTGCATATGATTTCCATTCTCCAGAATCCAATTTGTAAAAGATCTGCTTAATTCCAGACAATGTATCGGAAGCCTTGATAGTGAATGCATTTCCGCTTTTTACGAAAATTTTATCTTTCACAGTTACAAGTGCAGAACCAAAAAGTTCGACCAAAGGTTTTTCTTGGTCCACAGTTACCGCTAAAACTGAATCGGTGGAAGTATTTCCAGACTTATCAGTTGCAGAAAATTTAATAGTATTCACTCCAGCCTTTTCCAACTGGATCGGTCTACCATCGTAAACTTTAGATTCTGAACCATTGATAGAGATCTTAATATCTTGAACACCAGCAAGGTTATCCTGAGCAGTAATAGAATAAGTTAATGTTTTTGTAGCATAGTTCGTATTTTCATGAACTATAAGTGCTGAACTAGGAGTGATCTTGGTAGAAGGAGGAGTATTATCCACAAGAACATTAAAATGTTTTTCTGGTTCTTTATTTCCCGCTTTATCTACTGCTCTATAAGTAATCTTAGTCAGACCTTCTCTCACCAATGTGATAGAAGAAACATATTTTGTATAATCTCCGGACCCTATCTTATATTCGATATAATCTACAGTAGAGCCTTCGTCTTTAGAGTTAAACTCGAAAGACGATTGAGAATTAATAAATAGATCCGGTTTTTCTCCGGAAGATGATTCTCTTTCTGTTCCGGACGGCTTAGTAGTTTCCGCCTTAGGCGTGGTAGATTTTGGTGGAGCAGTCGTGCCTGGCGAACTTTGAGCGAAAATAGCGCTGGAGACTAGCATACTTGCTAGAAGGACCCATAAGGGATTGCGATTCATTCTTTTCTCCAATGGAAAATTAGTGTTATCACTGTTTGACGACAAAAAATCCACAGAATCTTCTCATTCTTTATGAGAAATTCGAAAAATTCAGACTAAATTTCGTCAACCTTCCGGGAAATAGAATCTGCTATTTCTTTTCTTTTTTGGAGAAGGACCCAGACTTCCAAAATTTATAAACTGGCAAAAAACTGCCCAAAACAGGCAATAACATCAAAATAGCATAGGTCCTAGAGAACAAACTAACGTCCCCATTCTGAGCCACATTCGTCGCATCATACAAAGTTAGATCAGAAACAATCACTACACATAAATCGTGATTTTGTAATGTAGAATACGCAAAATAAACAGGAATATAAGCGATATAAAAATACAAACAGACCAGGAATGGAAAGGTGACAAGTCCTTGTCCGACCAAACCTCCGGAAGGAATTCCAAACCATATTAAGAAAAGGCAAAATACCGAAACTACAAAAGCGGCCTGAGTAAATAAAAGATAAATACTATCATCACCTTGGGTGCAGGTTCCTGATTCTGCAAGAATGATACATAACGGAATGAGCAAGAACAGAATGTCACCGAGCCAGAACAGGATTTTCTTAAGTATATTCATTTATTTTAACAAGAATTCCTTCGGATCTCTTCTAGGGCTATAAAAATGATAATCACTTTTGCCCAGACGAGCCAGCATCTGGATCTTCTCCCCAGGTTTTAAAGAAGATTCAAATTCATTCCTGATAGGATCCATTTCAGGATATTCCTGTAAAATTTGGCTCATCGGATGAAGAGAAAAACCGTTTTTAGTCGCAGCTAAATGTAAACGAAGATAATCTCTTCCCGCTTGCACCCAATCAATTACTTCATTATGGTCTGTTTTCAAAAAAATAAATCCCTTAGAACTTTCTACCATAGAAGCAAACATATCCATGCCTGCCTTTTTATTTTCAGGAGAATGCCAACTTTCTGTTCCATGTTTTAGGAAAAAATTTCGAGCAATATAATATTTCAAACCTGAAGTCCCGTTTGCTCTTAGAGAAATTCCATCTTTGAATTTTCCAATCTCTTCGTCGTTGTAACGGAACCAAATCCTAGATTCTTCATATGTTTTATAAGTGTCTGTTTCCATCTGCATTGCAGCGATTAATTGTTCACTCAACTTTTCTGATCCCGCTTTCGGGACAAATTTCAATTCGGAATACAAAACCGCAGAATCTTTACGGATCTTCTCAAAATCTTCCTGAGTTAAGTCTTCCCCACCATAAACACTTCTCCTGGTCACTCTTTCTGAAATAAATTCAGACAATGGATTTTGAACCAAATCTTCTTGTTTGTTTAAAATAATTTTCGCAATCGGCTTTTTACCTATATCTGCAATCGTATATTTTCCTTCTGGAAAAAGAGAAACTTCTGCCGAATGTCCCAGCACTTGCGCCCCTAAACTTAAGTTTTCAAGAAAGGTTCCTTGGCCTATGTGGATTTGTCGAAATGTTGGATCCGTATCTTTTAATAAACGTTTTTCATCCACATACAAATATGCAGAATGATCATTTATAATTTTGAATTTCCAAGGTTGGACATTATGAGGATTCGGTGCAGTGATCCCAATACGAATCGCTTTTAAAATTGGAGAAATATTTTCAGAAAGAAATTCAGGATCGAAAGGATTTTTTCTTTCGTAATCATATCTTTCCTTGGAAGAAGTTTTACAATATTGTAAAACTTGAGAAGTGGAAAGAATCACGCCAAAGCTAATGCTGTATTTCAAAAATGTTTTTCGACTGATGGAAGCCATGGCCGAAAAACCTAAGGGAAATTAAACCCCAGTCAATCTAATTCGAAAAAATTACTCCCAATAATTTATCATCAATTCTTTGGACCAATCTGGTTGAGAGATCCCAGACATAGGTAGGAATTCCCTCATCACTGGTTTTATATCCACGACCGGAGTTCCATCAATTGCATCCAAATATTTCACTAAAAGTTTTTTGCCATCCCTTCTCAGAAGTTCCACGATCGTAGAACCTATATGGTTAGGCCGATTTTTCTTTCTTTGGGCAAAAATCCCAACCTTAGGCCATCTTTTATTTTCTCTCGGATGTTCACTTCCCAATACTGGTTCAGATCCAACTGCTTTATGAAAGATATAGATGATTTCCAAATGAGAGAATGTTTCGATCCCATCCAAAGACTCAGTAGGAATATTATCTTCTAACTCGATCTCAGAAACAATTTCCGCCCAGTAATCATCCTGTATCTCTGATCTTGAGTTTGAGACCTTTGCGATCGGCCGAATCGTAAATTCCATAAAAGCCTCTTTAATATGAAAAGATATCTTAAGAGACGAATTAAAATAGTCTTAGGCAAGAAATTAATAAGCGAAGTGGCTTAAAATATCAGAAGAATGTGGGAGCCGACTATAACGTCGGCCCGCGTTAGGTAGGTTTAGTTTCCGGCTTCCGGTTTTGCGTTTAGGTATTCTTTGAATTTTTCTAGATCTTCTCCAGCAACTGGAATCGTAATCGCTTCTGCTCCAGAATATAATCTAATAAAAAACTCGTTAGATTTAAGAATATCTTCTTCATCTTCCTTCTTAAGCAAAAAAGTACCAGTCAGTTCCTTATGCGTATGAGATTTAGTAGACACATTAGTTTTCAGAGTATTAGAGCTACTTGTATTTGTGCTACTAGAGGAAACCGTAGACGTAACTTTAGTTATACTCTGCGATGCAGTGTTCCCGAAAGCTAAAGGATTTGTTTTTTCTCCAACTTTTAAGAACCCACTTCTCTCAATTGGCGCATTCTGCTCGGTAGCATAAATGGTAAATCTAGTCACAGTAGGAACAACCTTATCAGCTGCGATCTCTCTAGTAAAATCTAGGGTAGCCACATACTTTTCTAAGATACTATCTGCAAAAATAGCATTAGGAAAAGATTCCTGGGAACGGATCTGTAGTTTCATATTTACTGCATGAACATTTTTAAAACTGTCTTTGGTTATTTTCACCTTTCCGAATGTGCTACATCCAATTGTAACAAAAAACAAAAAAGACAATATGATTAATTTCTTAAACAAGTTGATTCTCCAATTTATATATAAAATCCAGTGACTTGTAAATCTGCGACAGGTCAAGAGAGTATTTTTAGAATTTTTGATAATAAATTGAATTGGGAACGTTATCTCATTTTGGATAACGTTCTTTCGGGGAGAGATATCGGAATTTATAATTAATTCGAAACTAGTAATATAGAAAACGTCAATTTTGTTCCACCCCTGGTCGAGAAAGTAGAAAGTTTTTCAGATGTTTTGAATTTTCCTCATTGAAACTAAATGTCAGAGGGTAAGATCCCATGTATAAGCGAATACTGAAAGGTTTACCTTCTAAGATTGCTTGTTCATCTTCTCTTTTTAACAAAAACATTCCACTCTGTTCTTTATGTGTATGTGTGCTAACAGAAGTTCTAGTTTGAGCATTTGTCCCTCCAGATTGCTGCACTTTAGTAAAATCTACGAATCCTCCTTTCGCATTCATGATCGCATTTGCATTCGCAGACCCTGCATTTGCAGAATTAGTAGAAGTTGTAGTAGTAACAGAGCTGTTTGTAACCAGCTGGCTATCAGAGTTGCCGATCACAAGAGGACTGATCTTCTCCCCTATCTTTATAAAACCGGTTTTTGAAATAGGAGCATCGCTGGTCTCACCTGGATGCGAAAATCTAATAGAAGTAGGGATCGTCTTATTATCTGGCCCTATTTCCCTTGTAAGGTCGAAAAAGAAGTAATACTTTAAAGAGGTTGGTGCACCGAAATAATCTATATAAGGTTCATCTGATAAAAGCATCAGTTTCATCTTTACGATATGAGTATTCTTAAAATTGTCTTTAATAATATTTACGTGCCCAAAACGAAAAGTCAGGCAACCTTCAAAAAGTAGAGCAAAAATAAAAAACCAAACGATGGTAAAAATCCTAAACAAATTCACACTCCCATACCAATATTAATACACATATTAAACTTATCCCCTCGTCAAGAGAAACCGGCCAGGTTTCCCAATCAAAACCAACCCTCGCTATTTCATTGACAGGGGATCGGTACAGATATCCACTTTAAATTGTGGACCGAAATCGTATCGCATTAGCAGTCACCTTTGTAGTCACCATCCTCTCCTTGTTCGTTGGACTTATTAATTTAGTATCCAATGTGTCTTCTTCCAAACTTACGAAAGTAGATGCAGGTTCCGGATTCGGGACAGACAGATTGGGAGCCGCTCTGGTCAAGATAGAAGGAGAGATCCACTCCGGACGCTCCAGCTATGATTCCGCAGGAGCCCAAACAATCCTAGAACAACTTAGATCGATAGAAGACGATTCTAATATTGTAGGTATCTTAGTAGAGATCAATTCTCCAGGTGGATCCGTTGGCGCTTCTCAAGAGATCTATAAAGAATTAATGTATCTCCGAAAAGAGAAAAACAAAAAGGTCGTGGTGTCCATGAAGGATATCGCAGCTTCCGGCGGATATTATATAGCTTCTGCAGCGGATAAGATTTACGCGTTAGGCGGAACCTTGACTGGATCCATAGGAGTTATCGCAATCGCACCTAATATCAAAGGACTTTTAGAAAGATACGGAGTCAAGGTCCGCACTTTTAAAGAAGGAAAATATAAGGACTCACTTTCACTTTTCAGAGATAACACTCCTGAAGAAGATGCAATGATCCAAAAAATGCTCTCCGATACATACGAAGAATTTATAGAAGATGTAGCTAAAGGAAGAAACCAAACAGTAAAATTTGTAGAGGCTCTCGCGGAAGGAAGGATCTATTCCGGGCAAGATGCATTCCGAAACAAATTGGTAGATGATATTGGTGGTAGAAGGGAAGCATTAGCAGAACTTTCCAAACTTTGTAATTATGACGGAACTCTTCCTTTATTCGAAGAAGAAGTAAATCCTTGGGATAGATTTTTCCAACTGATGCAGGCAAAGTCTGGAGGATTTTTCAGTGAAGAAAAAGCATTTCTCCAAGAACTCAAACGTTCTCCTGTTTTAGTTTTATATCCACATTCGATGGCATGGTAACCCTGTGTTGAAAGAATTATTTGGCAGATTTATAGATCTTTTAGATGCGGTTTTATTCGAACCGTTCCGAGTGGAAAATGTAATTTCTTCTTGGGGAATATATCCACTTAAATTAGTAGGCGGTTTAGTTCTAATACTTGCTGCATTAAGTGCTGGCGCAGGTTATGTATTCATCACTCCTCCATTTACTGGCAGAAGTTTCGGGCAATTCCTAATCGCTGCATTGACTCACTTATTATTCTTTATGCTTTTACCTTATGCGATCGCATTCATTGTAGATGGACTCGCTCAGTCCAATGGAAAAAAAGGAAATGCAAACACCACATACAGGTTTGTGAATCTTTCTCTTTCTCTTTTTATATCTAATGCGGCTTGGGCAATTCTTCTGGCTCAACTAGGAGTAAAAGGTGGATTCGGAGTGATCACTTTGTACTCGATCCATTATGGATTGTTTATGACGGTATTGATTCGTGGGACTTCCTACATTTACGATATGAAGTTTAAAGATTCTTTTCGTATCAACATCATCACCTTCATTGTAACATTCTTCTTACCATTGGCGATGTATTCCGCAGTAATCACGTCGTTCAATCCTTCTCTTTAGTAACATATAATATGAATATTCTAATTACCAACGACGACGGGATCTCTTCCAACGGGATCCTTGCTTTGGAAAAAGTTTTAGGAAAAGAGCATAACACTTATCTAATCGCTCCTCTAAAAGAACGTTCTGCAACTTCAATGGCATTGAGCATTCACGATTCTTTGAGAGTTGAGAGAGTAAACGAGAACCATTATATAGTAGATGGATTTCCTGTAGACTGTGTGAATATAGGACTTCATGGAAACATCTTCCCTAAAATTGACTTGGTGCTCTCCGGGATAAACCGAGGAGTGAATATGGGACATGATGTTCATTACTCGGGAACAGTTGGAGCAGCAAGGCATGGAGCCATACATAACAAAAAAAGTGTAGCGGTCAGCTCCGGGAACTGGGACAAAAACTATGATTATATTAAAGAAGCTGAATTAGTCCGTGAAATTTTGAATTCATGGATTGATGAATTTTTGCCTGGAACTGTTTATAATATCAATATTCCTGAAAAATTTGAGAACTCACTTTCTTCTATTGAGGTAGCTAAGCTGGGCAGAAGGACCTATGTAGATACTTACGAGGCCAGGCCGATCATAGGTGGAATTTCAGACTTCTTCTTAGGTGGTTCAGACCTAGGGCATGTTCCTGAAGAAGGCGCGGATTTCGATATATTCTTCCGTGGAAAAATACCAATCACACCTTTAAGTTTAGATCAAACTTCTCCGCTTGAATTAGAAGAATTAAAAAAAAGGATCCGGGTTAAATCGAAGTAAATGGAAAAGAAAACTCCGAGAAAGATCCCAACCAAAAGAAGAATTTTCACAGAAATTCTAAAAGAGAATTATACGATCGCTCTCACTTTGATCGATCGAGAAATGTCCGAGACTGGAAAAGATCCGGAACTACTTTATAATTTTGCAATATGTTGTTCCAGAACCGGAAACCACAAAAAATGCGTTTCCATTATCGAGGAATTATTAGAAGAATTCCCGAAATTCTCCGAAAGAGATAACGCGTTCAGAATGATGATCTATTCTCTGATCCGGACCGGAGATTATAAAACAGCCCTGGCAAAAACGGAAGAACGTCTCAAACTTTCACTGGATGATATCATTCTTCTTTCCTTAAAAGCCTCTGCTTTAGAAAAATCCGGTGACACGAAAGCCGCAATCGAGACTCATCTAAGAATTTTACGATTAAGGCCTGAGCAAAAAAACAGCTTAAATTCGGTAGCATATCTGCTTTTAGAAGGAAAAGAACCGAATCCGGAAGAGCTAAAATTGGCGATGGAAAACATCAAGAGGGCATTACAATTGGATCCGGATAATCCAGCCTATTTAGATTCTTTCGGAGTTTTACTTTCGAAATTGGGAAAACAAGAAGAAGCCAGAAAGGCCTTCGAAAAAGCAATTACCAAAGCTCCCACCGAAGACATCATTTTAGAACACTTGAAAAAACTATCTCAAACAAATAAACAAGCTACTTGACACCTCGCCCTTCCGCGAAATCATGGACTTCGATCCGGGATGTAGCGCAGTGGTAGCGCATCTGTTTTGGGTACAGAGGGTCGCAGGTTCAAATCCTGTCATCCCGAATTCTCCTCTTTCTCAAAGAGACTCGGTAGCTCAGTTGGATAGAGCAACTGCCTTCTAAGCAGTGGGTCGGGGGTTCGAATCCCTCTCGGGTCACCAAATATGGTGGACGTAGCTCAGTTGGTAGAGCTCCAGATTGTGGTTCTGGCTGTCGCGGGTTCAAGCCCCGTCGTTCACCCCAATTTTCTCTTAAACCAAAACAATCAAATCAACTTAATATGAAAATGGGGCTTGAAGCAAGCCTGTTGTTCACCCCAATTTTCCCAATTCCCATTTCTCTTCCGTTAAACCTTTTTTCCAAATTTGATTCTGCTTAGATTCAGAAAGAACAAAGCCGAAACGTTTGTATAAATTTCTCGCAGCATCCAAATTACTTAAGGTCCAAAGAAAAACAGAAACGTTTTTGGACTTTGCATAATCCATCGCAAGAGTTAGTAGATTTTTCCCGAGACCTAAATTCCTAAATTTTGGTTCTGTATAGAACCATCGAATCTGAGAAGAATTTTTTCCGGAATGAATGAGAGAGATGGCCCCCGCAATATTTCCATTCGATTCTGCCACCCAGACCTTATCGAATTCAGTTTTATTTTTTAGATATTCCGACATTCCAAGTATCAGATATTCTTCGAATGAATCATTAAACTTATACTCATCTCGGTACAAGACAGCTTGCCTATGGATCATATATCCTAGATCTCCAATGCTCGCCTCTCGATAGATCACAGGAGATACTTCTTTAGAAATGACTCTGATTACAAAATTCATAGAAGAAACTAATTCGTTTTTATCAGGATCAGAACAATCTTTGAGTAAATCTGAAATTTGCGAATTCGAAGCTAAGATTAATTTGGATAAAACATCTTTTCCTTTTTTTGTAAGTTCTAAAAGGAGAATGCGATAATCATCTATACTTGGAGTTCTTTTTACAATTCCCTTCTTCTCAAATTGTTGGATTGTCCTACTTAGGTAACCTTTGTCCAAATTTAATAAACGAACCAATTGACCTGCAGTAATATCCTTAGAATGTCCGATCTCATATAATAATCTCGCTTCGGTCAGGGAATATTCACTATTCAAAAAATGATTATTGAGAAGCCCCAAAGCATTCGTATAATACCTATTAAATTCACGAATGGAATCTACATAATCTTTCATAAAAGAATACTATAACTATTAGTTGCTAAAAGCAACTAATAAATCAATAAAACTCAATGCTGAAGACAGTAATGGAAAGAAAGATAAAGAAACTTTCTCGTTTACCGGATTTGTATTCTGGTAAATCGATTCTGCCGGTTTCTGTAAAATTCATCCAAATAACTAAAAAATCTTATTCGAAGAGTTGAATATCTTTAATACAAGAATCAGGACCAATATTTTCGAATATCCCCTGCACTGCCCAAATCCAAATTCCATTTGGATATTCTTTTTGAGGAACAGAACTTGCGTCCTTCTTCAAATAAATTGTAGCTATTTCGGATTTTGAAAAATCCAGAATGATAGAACTATATTCAGTATCATCAGGAAGTCTGGATTCCTTATCTACATTGATTGCTTCTCTTTCTAAAACTTTTAGAGAAAGAGGAGGAGTATTTTTAGAACAAGCAATTATATTCAGGCCTTTCCAATTGGTCGGAACATAAATCCCAGACTTCAGGCGATGAGAAAGTCTTAACTCCAAATCAAAATCCACCTTCATGGAAGACGGTCTTAACTTTCTCCACTCAGTATCTAAATTTCCGTCGGCCAGATAAGGCGCCTGAGAAGAACGATCTACTAGATAAGAATCGGTGAAATCGAAACGTAAAAAAGGAGGCTCGGATTTATAAGATTCCAATTTGGAATTCGTGGTAGAATAGAGATAATAATTGGAAAAAACCAGCCCGGCGACGAAAACCAAAGCCCAAATTTTTGAAACGGTGTTCAATTTTAAAAAATCCACTCGTTCAAGTATGTCGATTTCCCAACTCGGAATCAAGAAGGATTTCCTTTCTTCTTGTCGAAAGAAAACCGATTTCGAATTATGATCCCGGAAAGAAATTTCTCAAAAGGCGGTTCGCGAAATGCTTATTGGAATTACCGGCGGCACGGGACTCATAGGATCCATGTTGGCGATCCGCTTAAAGGCAGAAGGACATAGAGTCCGTATTTTTAGCCGAAGCGGAAAATTGCCGCCCAGACTCCAAAGAATTTCAGAATGGGATGTTCGAATCGGCTCACTCCCAACCAGAGCTGATCTAGAAGGAGTAAACGTTCTAATCAACCTTGCAGGTGAACCGATCGCCGGAGTTCGCTGGACCCCAGAATATAAACAAAGGATACGCTCTTCTCGCGTAGACTTCACGAGAGACCTTGTTGCAAGACTTGTATCCATGGGAGAGTTCGCGCCTAAAACTTTTTTCAACTCTTCTGCAATTGGGATCTACGGATCTTATGATACAGGAACTCCACCATTCGACGAAGATAGTCCTGTTTCAGACGATGAGTTAGGCAGCCTTTGCAAAGACTGGGAAGAAGAAGCTTTAGAAGCAGAAAAAGCAGGCATCCGAACAATCCTTCTAAGAACAGGAGTTGTTTTAACAACTGAAGGTGGTGCACTTGCAACCATGCTTCCCGCATTTAAATTATTTGCAGGCGGACCGATCGGAAGTGGAAACCAAATCCTCTCATGGATCCATATCGAAGATCAACTTTCTGCAATCATGTTCCTGATCAGAAAAGAAGAAGCAAAAGGAGCATTTAACCTTGTATCTCCTGAACCTCTTTCCAATGAACAATTCAGTAAGACACTTGCAAAAACTCTGGGACGCCCTTCATTCACAAGAGTTCCTTCTTTCGCGCTCTCACTAGCATTGGGCGAAGGTGCCATCGTGGCAACTCACGGCCAGAGAGTGGTGCCAAAAAGGCTCCAAGAGCTGGGTTATAAATTCAGATACCCAAACCTGGAATCTGCTCTTCGAAATTTACTGGGCTGACGTTTTTCGAAAAATTCTATAAACTTTTAAAAACGGCTTCCCATCCGATTTAGAATGAGTCTAATCTTCGTATGGAAAACACAATGCCTGGTTCATTCAACGAACTTCTCAAAACACATGATAAACCCATCCTAGTAGATTTCTGGGCCGAATGGTGCGGTCCTTGTAAAATGGTAGCCCCTGAGCTGGAAAAATTTGCACAAGCTCACCCAGGGCAAGTCACCGTAGTAAAAGTCAATATAGACGAAAAACCTGAATTGGCTCAACAATACGGAGTTCAATCCATTCCGACTCTGATGTTATTCAAAGGCGGAGAAATTGCTGAAAAGGTGGTGGGAGCAATTCCACAGGCACAAATGGAGAAAGTTTTTGCCCCTAAACTGGCTTAACTTCTTGCGCGCGATCTGGGCGACTCTTTCGCTTCGCTCAGAACGCGCTACTTCGGACTACGCGTTCACTCCGGTCCCGGTAAAATATATTCAATATCCTGAATATAATCCTTATCGACCGTGACCGCTCCGCGTCCTGCGTATCGCTGTCGCGATTACCAATTTACGATCTCGTCTACTTCTTCCTGATCCAAACGGAAAGATTCGTAATCTCCAAAAGTTTTAGGAAGTGTCCTAAATAAGAAAGCCCCAAAACCTTTTGCAAAAGAATCAAATTTAGATTTTTTAGAACCTGATGTTCTATCAAAAACTGCCTGCTCTAAAAATTCAGAAAGAACCAAAGCTCCATAAGCCTGATCAGAAAGATCCACTCTAAATGTTTCCTTCCATTCTCTTGGCTTTTCTTCAATACTCTTATTCCAATCTAATAGAAGATTTTCTCCAAGTTCTGCAGAAGCTTTTAGCTCAGGGTATTTTTTAGCTGAGTCAAAATTTTTCTTTAATTCCGAAACGAAAGAATCTCTGATCTTAGCTCTGTTCATCGCGCCAAGTGCATGATCTGTGATGATCAAATGAGTTCCTTCCCAGGTTTCATTAATGATACAATCATTATGAAGTCTTGGCAAACAAGTGTAATCACCGATAATCCCTGAACCACCCAAAGCCATAATCGCCCTATGAGTAATCTGAGAAGAAAGCGAAGAAGATCTATATTTCATTAAAGGAGTGGAAATCTGTTCAGCTAAAATTCCTTTTTGAGACCAATCAATCCCACGGAAAATTGGCATAACCAAACCGGCATACAAAATCCTCATCTCTGCAAGCTCTCTGGAATACGCAGAAAAATCTTGGATCTTCTTCCCATAAGCTGTTCTATATCTGGAATATTCTCTTGCTTCCATGAATGCCCTTCTGGACATTCCGGAAGCGGCAAGACCCACATGAACGCGAGAAGTTCGGATCACATAACGGATCAGGTTTGCAATTCCATGAGCTGGTCTTCCTAAAGCCTCAGCTTCCAAGTCTTCGTAAACGATCTCTACTGTAAGTTTTCCTTTAGAACCTATAATATCTTTTTTTCTTAATATATGATGTCCGTTCAGTTCTCCATTGTCCTTGATCCTTGGGACTAGGAATAATCCTACTGTTTCGGTATCTTCTATCTTAGCTGTAGTGACCCAAAGATCTCCCGGATTGGAACAGAACCATTTTTCTCCGTTCAAGATCCATTTTCCGTCTTCTCCCTTGCGCGCGATCGTACGGTTAGCGCCCACATTACTTCCGCCCACTCTTTCAGTAACATATTGTCCTGCCATAAAATGAGAGAAGGAACCCTTTCCCGCGACTAAGGGAAGATATTTCTTTTTTTGTTCATCCGTTCCGATCCCCTGAAGAACTCGTATCATACCTTCAGTCATCGCTAAAGGACAGGTCACTCCACCTTCTCCATTTTGGTTGGCGAGATAAGTCAAAGCCTGTCTATGAAGATCTGTAAAAGGAAATTTCCATTCATCATGAAAATCTAAATTAACGATTCCGTAATCATAGGAGATCTTTCTGGAGAGTTTTTGTTCGTGAGAATAAACAATCTGATCAATACGATTTCCTGTTCGATCGTATTTAACTACTTCTCCGTATTTACCCTCTTTATGGCTTGCTTCAGTGAGTTCGTCTAAGGTGCCGCCGACCAATTCTCCATAACCTTTGAGATGATCGATCATTGCTTTTTTATGATCCGGTTTATAATCGGATGAATATCTTTCTACTACTCTCTGGAGGATCTTATCCTCTTCGTAAAAGTTTTTACCCCTGTTCCCTTTGTAACCGGTTAAATCGTAAGAAGATAAACCTGGGTTCTCGGCTAAACGTAATGGATGATTCATAATATTTCCTTTTGAAGAGCGGCGACCTGAATACCACTATCATAAGCGAATACAACTCGACTGCCAGAACTTTTTAGCTCAGAATACTATGCATCGAACATCGTTTGTTTGGAAGAAAAAGTATAGCAAAGGTTATAGAACTAGAAAAACAGGTTTTTCTTAATATTCTAAAACCAAACCTTCATAAGGTGCGATCTCGAAGACCACTGGGATTTCCATCTTCTCAGGTTTTCTATGAGTAGAGATGAGTATCTGAGCGGTGCGATTCGCATTTGCTACGATCTTTTTGGATTCATTCTCAAAGTTTAAAATGATAAGACATTTTTTCTTTTCAAACTCTCTGGTATATTGAAGAACGCCAGGAGGAGAATCGTAATCCAAGGCAAGAGTTCCTTTTTTCAGGATCTCATTCCCTTTTCTAAGCCATATTAGCTTTTTATAAAAATTTAATAAACTTTCGATAGATCTGGATTGAGTTTCTACGTTTACTGATTCGTATTTGGAAAAAACTGGAAGCCAAGGTTCTCCCTTGCTGAATCCACCGTTCACATCTCCAGACCAGCACATAGGAAGCCTGCAATTGTCTCGGCTTGGGTATACTGGCCAGTATCTGATACCGACTGGATCTTGGATCCGATTTTTAGGAACTCTTTCATCCATCATTCCGAGTTCTTCTCCGTAATATAAGAACGGAGTTCCTCTTAAAGTCAAAAGCATTAAAGCTGCTATCTTTGCTCGAGCTGTTGTCTCTTTTCCTTTGGAATATCTAGTGATATGTCTACGAAAATCATGATTACTTAATGTATAATTCGGCCAGCCTTTGTCTCGGAGATACTTCTCCCATTCTTTGATCACATCCCTGAATTTTTCAGCCTTCCAAGGAGTGTAAAAGAAAGCAAAGTTAAATGCTAGATGAAGTTCATCACCTTTAGCACCATAATAAGAAGCAGGAAGTGCGCTTGTGCCAGGAGGCTCCATCATCACTTCGCCTACGGACATTCTGTCTCCGTAAGAATCTAAAAGTTTTCTAAGATCTTTTAGGATATCATGCATCTCAGGACGATCACGATCATAAATATGATTTTGTTGATCGAAAGGTCTAGCGATCCATCTTTTGCGAGGATTACTTCTTAATTCAGAATCTTTAACGAATAGATTTACAACATCCAAACGGAAACCATCTACTCCCAAATCCAGCCAATTTTTGACCATAGAGAAGATCGCTTTTTTAACTTCTGGATTTCTCCAATTTAAGTCAGGCTGTTCCGCCAAGAAAGAATGATAATAATACTGATCTGTGTTTTTATCTAGGGTCCAGGCTCTTCCCCCGAAAGTTCCCATCCAATTATTAGGAGGTTTCCCATTTATAGGATCTCTCCAAATATACCAATCTCTCTTAGGATTGTCTTTGGAAGATTTAGATTCTAAAAACCAAGGATGTTGATGAGAAGTATGATTTGCAACCAGGTCCATGATGATCCTGATCTTACGTTTATGAGCTTCTTTTAATAAACGTTTGAATATTTCTAAATTTCCGAATACAGGATCAATACTTTCGTAATCCGAAATATCGTATCCGAAATCATACATAGGAGAAGGATAAATAGGAGAAAGCCAGATCGCATCAATGCCGAGTGAGTTCGGAGTCCCATCGTTTAGATAATCCAGTTTTTGGATGATACCCTCTAGGTCGCCGATCCCGTCCCCATTGGTATCTTTAAAACTTCTAGGATAGATTTGGTAAACTACTGCGTTCTTCCACCAGTCCGCGTCTATCTTTTTGCCACGACTAGGAAGACTAGGCTTTTTGATCTGCCTGACAGATGTTGTGGTTTCTTTTTTTCTTTTAGAAGTGACTGTGGAACGACTGCCCGAATCCATACTGGGGACCATTTTTAGAAAACAAGTTCCCCTGTCATCCTTTCCACTGGCTGTATTCTCAAGATCTTATCTTCCAGGGATTTTAACAATTCTGCATCTTTGACCTGTTCCCCGTCCTTAGTCTGGAGATAGAATGAGTCATAAGCATAGTCCGCGGAAGTAGAAACCCTCAGATGAGAAACTTTTAAACCAAAATCGAATACTTTTCTTAAGATCCTATACACTAAACCAACCATATCAGGCATACGGACTTCCATGATGGTGGTGTCTGTAATATCCTCGTTGGAAAAACGAACTGAACGATTGATAATACTTTCCGGTATCGTCTTACGTGGATTCCATTCAGTTCTTTCGAAAGCAATACTGTCTCTCTGTAATTCCCCAGAAGCCATTAATCTGAGTTTACCTTCCATTCTGGAAAGTTTTTCAGAAGAAATATTTCCGCTACCTTGAGAATCCGTTACTTGAAGAATATGGATCTGGAATTCTTCGAAAGTATAACTTTGCATCCCAACTAAACTCAAACCCTCGGAAGAAACAGAACAACATAAATCTAATAAGATTTCAGGAATATTACGGCTTACTACTTCTACCGTTACGAAAGCAGGATCTTGTTCCGAATCCAAGAGTAGGACCGAGTTCGCATCTTGGCTAAGAGAAGTAATCGATTTAAAATATTTTAATATTTTTCGATTAGAAACAGTTTTCAAAAAACTTTCGGGGATCACTGAATATGCAAAGGAAGCAATCGTTTTAGAAATTTTAGGATCTTGTCCTTCTTTCTCCGTTAGATAGGCGACCAAGTCTTTAGCAAGAGCAATTCTTTCTTCTTCTCCATGAGGATCTTCAGAATCAGTTCTTTTGTTTTTAAAGAAGTCTATAGAGTTTTTATAAAGTACATTTAAGATGGCCTTTTTCCAATTTGTAAGAACGTTTGCGCCCACCGACTTGGTATCTATGATCGTAAGAATATATAGAAGTTTGAGTCTCTCTGGATTAGAAACTGTTCTTGCAAAATTGCGTATTAACAACTTATCAGAAATATCTCTTTTGGAAGAAAGTTCTGACATCAGAATATGTTTTTCTACTAAGAAACGAAATAGATCCGTATCTTCCTCTGATAAACCTAAACGAGACCCAACAGAAACAGCAAGTTCTGCTCCGTATTCGGAATGATCTCCTTCTTTCACCTTTCCAGCATCATGAAGAAGAATTGCTAAAGCCAAAATTTCAGTCTTTTCACATTCTCCGTAAACTTCGAGGATCTCTCTGTCTTCAAATTCTACCTTGTCTAAACGATCCAATTCGTGCAAGATTAGAAGAGTATGTTCATCTACAGTAAACTCGTGATGATAACTGAACAAAGGAAAATTTGTACATGCTCCAAACTCAGGTAAAAGTTCCCCAAGCACCTGACATTCATGCATTAATTTTAATATTTTCCCTCTATCCTTTTTGTTCTGGAGAATACCGATAAATCCGCCGTTTACTTCTGCAGAATATCTGAAGTCATCATCCAAAAAGTGAGACGCAAATCTGATCTCACTAAGCAATCCACCAGAAACTTCGAAACCTGTTTCTTGGATCATTCTGAAAGTAAGTAAAATATCTTTGTATAAAGTATGAGGATCTGCAAAAAGATTTCCTTCGCTTGGAGGAAAGATGGTATTTCCTATCTTTAAGAATCGAATGCCCTCATAGTCGAAGTTTTGGGCTTCTCCTTTTTTCTGAGCCGCTAGTAACGAATCCAGATATACACGAACGATAAAAAATATATTCTTCTGATGACTATAGAGAGTGTTCATAAACTTCTCTATGGTTTGCATATCTTCTTTTTTACCAAAACCTAAATACTCAGCAACCTCTGGTTGGAGATTCAGATCCAAACGGTCATGTTTTCTTCCAGTGAGAATATGAAGTGCTGTTCTGACTCGGATCAGAAAATCATAAGCTTCTTCCAAGGCTTGGACTTCTCCGCTTTGGAAAACTGGGAGAACTGCAAGTCCGCCTAAGGAGCGAATAGGGCTTCTGGATTTTTCAGTCCAATATAAATATTGAATATCTCTCAAACCGCAGAGATCCGTTTTTAAATTCGGTTCCGAAAGAAGAATAGGTCTACCCTCTCTCAAAAATCTTTCCGAAAGTTGGTCTTCTTTTGTTTGGTTGTATCTGGTTGCAAATTTAGCAGGAAGTTTTGCTAAAAATTCTTCTTGGTACTTTTTGAATAATTCTTTGGAGCCGGTTAGGAACCTACTGTCTAAGACTGCATGAAAGCTAGACATATCATCTAAATAACGAAATGATTCTTTGATAGTCCTGCAGGTATGCCCCACTTCTTTCCCAGAATCGTAAAGATAAGTATTGATAGAAGAAATGATCTCCGCAAGTTTCGAATCCGGAACTCCATTATGTAAATATAATATATCTACATCTGAATGAGGAGCCATTTCCATTCTTCCATAACCGCCCAAAGCGATTACAGCCACTTCTTCTCCTTTTTTTAGGATGCCAGAAGACTTTTCAAATCTGGCTCTTAAAAAGGAATCTATGATGAATGTAAGCTGGCGAGAAATTAAGCGGCCAGAGACCGTCCTACTCTTTTCCAAAAGCCTTTGAAAACTATAGGAGATATCTAATTCTAAAGGCAAAGTCAGTTCCTACTAGCTGTTAGACTGAGTTTATTTCAATTTATCGCCAGGGTTAGCGCCTCTATGAGGCACAAAAAGGCTTAAGCTCTCGCCTTCTCCGGAAGCCAAAAGGATTGCTTCTGAAACTCCGAACTTCATCTTCCTTGGTTTTAAGTTAGCAACCGCAACAATCGTCAATCCAAGAAGTTCCTGAGGTTGGTAAGAAGCTTTAATACCAGCAAAAACATTCTTAGTTCCAAGAGAACCAAGATCTAATTTTACTTGGACAAGTTTATCAGCACCTTCAACAGGACCTGCTTCTATAATTTTACCAACTCGAAGATCTACTTTACTTAGATCTTCGATAGAAATTTCCAAAACTCCTTCTGTTTTAGGAGCTGCAGCGGGCGTTGCAGGTTGAGCGGATTTAGTTTCCAAAGTGTTTTCTTCTAACATGGTTTGAATCGATTTTTCCTCTACACGTTTGGTGATCATTTCATAAGCGGACACTTTTGTTTTTTCCAGATCGGAAGCAAGGTCTGCAAACTCAGGCTTTTTGTTTAAACCTAAAATTTTATAAACCTTCTCCCCTGATTTAGGAAGAACAGGATATAAATAAATGGAAAGAATTCTGGCTGCGTTCAAAGCAACTGTTACTGTTTTACGAGCTGCTTCTTCATCCGATTTAATTTGGATCCAAGGCGCGAGATCGTTTACATACTTGTTCGCAATGTCGCCCAAGCGAGAACATTCTTTCATTACCCTGGTATAATTTCGAGTTTCATACCATTCTTTGATCTTAGATTCAGAACTTCTAAGTTCGTCCAGGATCTTCTTCCCTTCTGCGTCCAGGCTTCCCAAATTTCTATCAAGTTTATCTAATATAGAAGTGGCGACTCTGGAAACCAGGTTTACGAAATTTCCGACAAAGTCCGAGTTCACTTTTGCAGTATAATCGTCAAAAGAAAGGTCAAGATCGTCCATTCCGGGGCCGAGTTTTCCCGCCAGATAAAAACGAAGATGTTCCGGATCTAAATGTTTCAGGTAACCTTCTGCTTTTATGAAGGTCCCTCTGGATTTGGACATCTTCTCCCCATTCACGGTAATGAAACCATGAACATGGACTTGGGTAGGAGAACGATATCCACCTCCTTCTAAGGTAGCAGGCCAGAATAAAGTATGAAAATATAATATATCTTTTCCGATAAAATGGGAGATCTCGGTCTTCTCATCCTTCCAGAAAGAATCGAATTTTTTACGATCTCCTTTGAAATAATTCAAACTAGAGGCCATATAACCGATGGGAGCATCCAACCAAACATAAAAATATTTTTCAGTCTCGCCTGGGATCTTAAATCCGAAATAAGGCCCATCACGAGAAATATCCCAATCTTGAAGACCTGCCTCGAACCATTCTTTTAATTTTTTGCGAACACCTTCCGCAACGTGAGAACCCGTTTCGACCCAATTGGAAAGATATTTCTCAAAATCTCCCAATTTAAAAAAGATATGTTTAGAATTTCGACTAACGGGTGGATTGCCACATAAAGAACAATGAGAATCTTTTAGATCTTTGGGAGAATAAGTGGCTCCACAATTCTCGCAACTATCCCCATACTGATCTTGGGTCCCACAATTAGGACAAGTCCCTTTAATAAAACGATCTGGAAGGAACATCTTATCTGTATCACAATAAGTTTGTTCAATTTCTCTTTCTGCGATATGGCCTTTACCCTTTAGTGAAAGATAAATTTCTTCGGAAAGGATTCGATTTTCTTCAGAGTTAGTGGTATAATAATTATCGTATTCGACTAAAAAGCCAGAGAGATCCCGGTAATGTTCCGCTCTAACACGGTCGATCAATTCTTCTGGAGTGATTCCTTCTTTTCTTGCCGCAAGCATGATGGGTGTGCCATGCGTATCGTCCGCACAGAAAAAATAACACTCATTGCCTAAAGATTTTTGATAACGAACATAAACATCAGTCTGGATTGCTTCCAAAACATGGCCCAAATGAATAGGACCATTCGCATAAGGCAAAGCAGAAGTAACGAGGATCTTTCGTTTTGATTCGGAACTCACATAGTCAGGTTGAGAAAAATTCCCCCAAAATCAACATGGATTTTCATTGCAAAACCGTAGGTTGGGTTAAAATACATCGGAAAAACGGGAACACCCTTAAAGGGAAGGCATTAAAAAATGGAAAGGGTTTCATCCTTGGCTAGCAAAGTTCTACCAGGTCATGAGTTTTACGAAAAGTTTCAGAAAAGTCTGGATAGAGAAACCGAGATTTTTCAACTCAAGATGAATTACGCCAAGGTACTAGTCAGTCTTTGGTCTTATTCTTGTCATGCAGACGGAGTCTTTCATAGAAAGGAAGGAAATCTAGTCGGACAAATGGTAAAAGCTATGTTCGATAAGGATTGTATCTTTGATCATCACCAAGATCAAAAGGCTGAGATCATCGAAGAATTATCTGAAGTGTTTGAATCTCCTCTTCCTATTAAAATGATCACTGACTTTGCAGAAGGAAATCCAGTCCTAGCTGTAAACTTCTACGAAGATGCTGTATGTATCGTAACGACCGACGGCAAATTCACAGATAGAGAGAAAGAATTTTTGGTAGATCTAGCAAGAGAGTTAGAAATTTCTTCTATGGATAAGAAGAACATAGATAATAAATATACGGACGGCGACGAAGACTGAACTTATAGTCGCCTTCCCCCTCATGCCCTTTCCGATCCTATTACTATTATTCGGCTACCTAGGCCTGCAATTCCTACTCAGTGGGCCTTTTATACAACTTCTAGTAAATATAATATCTTTTAGATTATTCAAGTTTCGCTGGTTAACTCCAGGCATCATACTTCCAGGGCTTTGGGTTTGGGCCAGACATTTTACTGTATTCTTCCCGGGAGAACTCGGAACAGATATAGTTCATGCAAAAGGAAGTTTTGTACATTTTAGGATCTCATTCTCTAATTTATTTAAAGGAAAATTAATATTCAGAGGAGTCAATGTTCGCTCCTTTCATATGGATTATACAAACCGAGTAGAATCCAGGAAGAAGATTGAATATCTTCCCAAAAGAGGACGGATCCAATTCAAATTGGAGAAGGTTTCGCATTCCAGCATAGATATAGAAGACAAAACATTAACTCCAGTATTCAATATTCAGATCCGTGATATCAAAATAGAGAATGGAGTTTTGGACGCAGGTTCTCCATTAGAAATTCTTTTTAGAAGCAGAATGGGTTCTTGCAGACTCGGGAGAGAAGGTTTACTCAGAACAGGAACACTCAAAGGTGGAGACAGGGGATATCTCACATTAAGCGGGATCACTTGGGGAGAATTAGCAGGGCTGGAAATTATTCCTTTACCTTTATTCAAAAAACAAGTGCATCTTACATTAGAATTTAGACATATAGATGAACATCATACAGACTTCGAAGGAACCTTATTGCATACAGGTTTGGGAGAAGAAGAGGAATCTGAGACTTATCCTTTCCGTTTCGGAGTAGATTGGAATGATTTTAATCTTCCTTTCGATTTAGCTCTCAGGAAATTGATTATGGAATTATTCCTTCAGACCAAGTTAGAAGGTTTGATGGCGAGAACCTTGCAGACAATAGCGAAAGGGATCCGGTTGTTTTTAGGGAAGGATTAGAAGTTATGCGAAACTTCTGTTTTCTTACCTTACCTTCTGTCCCATCCCTTCTACGATCCCGTTCAACTTAATCAAACCGGAAATCATATCTTTCATAGCAGAACGAAACGCTTTCTTTTGTTCCTCGTCTGCTCTTTGGGAAGAAATATCAGCCTTCATAGATTCTAAGGTATCACTCACTAAAGCAAGAATACCATACATTGGCTCATCCTTATTAGTGGAGTTAATGATAAATTCTATATTATTCTTATACATCTTTTTTCCCTTTACGCATATCGAGAAGGACACGGACCCTAGTCGGCTTAGTTCATTGTATAAAATTTATTACCTTAAGGACGAGTATTCAAGCCGAATTTGTAATATTCGAAAGATTTATTGAAGAAGATTCCAGGAAATCAGGTGTCATCTCATCTTTTAAATCCACTCCAGATATACCTCGTTTGAGAGATTCAGAAAGTAAATAAGCCGTTTTTAAGGACGCCTCCTGGAAATCTAAGCCGTCAGGGCGTATATTCGAAATACAATTCCGGCTTTCGTCTGTTTTGCCTAACTTAGGGTCGAATGTCAGATACATTCCCAAACTATCTGCAGAGGTAAGTCCAGGTCTTTCTCCTATTAATAACACCACTGCCTTGGCTCCTAAAATTTCTCCTATCTCATCTCCGATAGCAACTCTTCCTAATTTTCCTAGAATGAATGGCGAAATTTTATATTTTTGTTCAGATAAGAGAGGAACCAGAATTTGTAAGAACGAAACCAAATTCGAATCAACTGCTTTAGCAGAAAGGCCATCTACTCCAATCAAAGCTATATCATATATTCCCTTTTTGGATTCCAATCTAGACCGAGAAGGTTCAGAGATCCTACGGCCTAAATCTGGTCTAAGCAAATATTCTTCTCTGCTCTTTGCTAAACTTTCTATTCCAATAATATCTATCCCTAATGGCTGGAAAATTTTTTCGAGGCCTAGACTTATCGTATCAAAATCCGGTTCTGCTAAGACCGCGTCTCTTGCTCTTGCATGATCCAATCTGAATTTTAATAATTCAGAAGTTGGAATAGAGCCCCCGGATCTTCCGATTCCGATCCTGGCAGAAGTTAAACTTTTCCAAAACTCTTTAGGATTCATCCGGCCTTATCCTCTATAATTTCTTCGAGTAAAACTCTGTTTTGATTTTCTTTAGGAAGAAATTGTTTTGTGGATTCGAATAGCCCTTTTTCTAAAAGCCAACTCTCAAATTCAGGCGCAGGCCGAAACCCAAAAATTTGGCGTAGGTACAATGCATCATGGAAAGAAGTACTTTGATAAGATAACATAACATCATCTGCTCCTGGAACTCCCATAATATAATTACATCCTGCAGCTCCAAGTAAAGTGAGTAATGTATCCATATCGTCTTGGTCTGCATCTGCATGATTTGTATAACATACATCCACGCCCATAGGAAGACCTAAAAGTTTTCCGCAAAAATGATCTTCCAGTCCTGCTCTTAAGATTTGTTTTCCATTATATAAATATTCGGGACCAATAAAACCAACTACAGTATTTACGAGAAGTGGATCGAATTTTTTTGCGACTGCATAAGCTCTTGTTTCTAATGTTTGTTGGTCTAAACCGAAATGAGCGCCGGCAGACAGTCCGCTTCCCTGTCCTGTTTCGAAATACATTACATTATTTCCAACAGTTCCTCTGTTTAATTCTAAAGCCATCTGTCTGGACTCTTCTAAAATATTGAGATTCACTCCAAAACTTTTGTTTAAAGCTTCGCTTCCTCCGATAGACTGAAATACCAGATCGAGAGGAGCCCCTGCTTCCATTGCTTTTATAGAAGTCGTTACATGACAGAGCACGCAGGACTGAGTGGGGATAGAATATTTTTGGATGATAGAATCCAACATCTTTAGAAGTGCAATTACCGTAGGAACATTATCAGTAGCAGGATTGATCCCTATCACTGCGTCCCCACTTCCTAATAAAAGTCCATCCAAGATACTTGCTGCAATTCCCTTAGGATCATCTGTAGGATGATTTGGTTGTAAACGTGCTGATAACCTTCCGGGAAGTCCAATTGTATTTCGAAACCTGGTCACTACAGGAGATTTTTTAGAAACTAAAATCAGATCCTGGTTAGACATTAACTTAGAAACAGCAGCGCCCATCTCAGGAGTAATTCCGTCTCGGATCTCAGAGATCAATTCTGAGTCAGTGTTCTCACTTAAAAGAAAGTCACGAAATTCCCCGACAGTAAGAGAAGAAATTTTAGAGAACGCGGACCTATTATGAGAATCGAAAATTAGGCGAGTAACCTCGTCTTTTTCTCCAGGGATCAATTCTATATTCAAAAATTCTGATAAATGTAGATCCGCCAAAGCCATTTGGGCAGCTACTCTTTCTTCTTGAGTAGAGGCAGCGATCCCAGCCAATTGATCTCCCGAACGAAGAGGACTCGCCTTAGCTAGTAAGGTTTTTAAATCAGGAAATACGTAGGATTTCCTACCAAGAACGGTTTTATAACCCATATTAATTCCCTATAAATCTCATTCAGGATCTTTGGTCCTACTTACTCTAATTACGAAAAATTCCAAAGCAAGAAAATTGCTTTTTCATTTTCCAAAAATAGAAGTCCTGGCCCAGACCAATCCGCTTCCTAAGATCAAAACAAAAACCCCAAATAGGATCGGATGTTGCCAAGCACATACAACCAATACGATCGCAGACAAAACAAGTGCAATAGATGGTAGAAGTTTCCCGCCAGGAACCATAAAAGGCCTTTCTCTATCTGGTTGTTTTTTTCGAAGTACAAAGAAGCTGATCATAGAACAAAAGTATAATAACAAAGCACCGAATGCAGACAATGTGATTAGCTCGGATGTTTTTCCAGTACATAATGCAGCGATCCCGAACGCAGTATTTGCAATTAATGCGTTGGCAGGAGTTTTAAATTTAGGATGGATTTTACCAAAAAATTTAGGAAGAAAGTTTGCTCTTCCGAATTCGAAACTGGCCCTTCCTCCGGCCAAAATAATTCCATGAAAAGAAGCGATCAGACCGAATAAACCTATCGTAATTAAAAGATGGAATGCCCAACCGGATTCTCCATACAATTTTCGTAATGCAAGAGGCAAAGGATAATCAGAAGCTGCTGCACCAGGCTCTGGATATACGATCATCTCCCATCCACCCACCCCTATAGAAGAAAAAAATACCAATCCACAAAGTACAACTAAGGTTGCTAATGCAGATCCAAATCCGATCAGTATATTTCTTTGAGGATCTTTAGTTTCTTCTGCGACGTTTGCAACTCCTTCTATTGCTAGAAAAAACCAAACTGCGAAAGGTAAAGAAGACAAGGCGCCGGTCCAACCATTAGGTAATGGATTCGAGGAAAACTTCTCCCAAGAAAAACTAGGAAGTGTAAGTCCTGAAAATAAAAGTAATTCAAAAACTGCTAATATAGTAATTCCAAACTCGAATGATGCTGCAAATTTTACTCCGAGTATATTCAAACCCGTAAAGAGTAAGTAAGCAACAATCGCAATCCAGATCGGATCTATACCTGGCAAAAATAAAGAGAAGTAGGCTCCGATGGCAGCTGCAATCGCCGGGGGTGCAAATAAAAATTCTATCAACTGAGCGGTGCCAACGAGATAGGCCCATGCATTTCCAAGAGCTTCTCTACCGTAGTCGAATGCTCCTCCCGCTTTAGGGATCATACATGCAAGTTCGGTGTAGCTAAAAGAAAAACAAACATATAGCAGAATGATCAGTAAGGTGGCAATTCCCAAACCCAAGGTCCCACCTACTGGTAGACCCAGGTTCCAGCCAAAATACATGCCTGAAATTACGTATCCGACTCCTAAACCCCAAAGTAGCCAAGGACCGAGGGTTCTGCTAAATTCTTCTTTTGATTCCATCTCTGTTCATTAATCAGCAAGAACCGTGCCTTTTCCAAGTTCGTTTTTACTTTAGGAAAAAACTCGACGTCTAAACTTATGCCAGGGAGCATTCAATATGCCTCACTTAAGATCTCGTACTTCCACCCACGGACGCAATATGGCCGGAGCCAGAGCACTCTGGAGAGCCACCGGTATGAAAGAAGGTGATTTTGGAAAACCAATCATCGCAATCGCAAACTCATTTACTCAATTCGTTCCAGGACATGTTCATTTAAAAGACCTAGGACAAATGGTCGCGAGAGAAGTGGAGAAGGCGGGGGCCGTCGCAAAAGAATTTAATACCATCGCAGTTGATGATGGTATCGCCATGGGGCATGGCGGAATGTTATATTCTTTGCCGAGCCGTGACTTGATCGCCGACTCAGTAGAATATATGGTCAACGCTCATACAGCGGATGCACTTATCTGTATTTCAAACTGTGATAAGATTACACCGGGCATGCTGATGGCAGCTTTACGTTTGAACATACCAACCATATTCGTATCCGGCGGACCAATGGAAGCTGGAAAAGTAAATTGGAACGGTGATATTCGAAAATTGGATTTGGTGGACGCAATGGTAGAAGCCGCCAACGAAAATGTTCCAGACGAACTTGTAGAACAAATAGAACGTTCTGCTTGCCCTACTTGCGGATCTTGTTCCGGAATGTTCACTGCAAATTCAATGAACTGTCTTACAGAAGCATTAGGACTTTCTCTTCCTGGTAACGGTTCCACGTTAGCTACCCATGCAGACAGAAAACAACTATTCCTTACTGCAGGAAGACTGATCGTAGATCTTGCAAAAAGATATTATGAACAAGACGATGAGTCTGTTCTTCCTAGGAACATCGCTACTCACGAAGCATTCCAAAATGCGATGAGCTTAGACGTAGCTATGGGAGGATCCACAAATACAGTTCTTCATATTCTTGCAGCCGCTCACGAAGCAGGGATCAATTTTAAAATGCATGATATCGATCTAATTTCGAGAAGAGTTCCTTGTGTTTGTAAGGTTGCTCCTGCCACTCAAAAATATCATATGGAAGATGTTCATAGAGCAGGTGGGGTTATTGGTATTCTTTCCGAATTAGATAGAGCTGGACTCATTCATAGAGATGTTCCTACAGTTCATTCTGCCACATTAGGAAAAGCTTTGGAAGAATGGGATATCGTTCGTCAGAACGCAGACTCAAAAGCATATGCTTTATTCTCCGCGGCACCTGGTGGAGTTCCAACAACAGAAGCATTTTCCCAAGATAAACGTTGGCCTGAGTTAGACTTAGATAGAGCGAATGGATGTATCCGAGATGTAGAGCATGCATATTCTCAAGATGGAGGACTTGCAGTTCTTTATGGAAATATCGCACCTGAAGGTTGTATCGTTAAGACTGCAGGAGTAGATGAGTCCATTTGGAAATTCTCAGGAAGAGCCAGAGTGATGGAAAGCCAAGAAGAAGCTGTAGCCAAAATCTTAGGTAACGAAGTTGTAGAAGGTGATGTAGTTGTGATCCGCTACGAAGGTCCAAAAGGTGGACCTGGAATGCAGGAAATGTTATACCCTACTTCTTATCTGAAATCCAAAGGTTTAGGAAAAGCATGTGCACTTCTAACTGATGGAAGATTTTCCGGAGGAACTTCCGGACTTTCTATTGGACATGTTTCTCCAGAAGCAGCAGCAGGCGGAATCATCGGTCTTGTAGAAGAAGGTGATATCATCGAAATAGATATTCCTGATAGATCCATTCACTTAAGGGTGAGTGACGCAGAACTTTCTGATCGCAGAGATAGAATGCACGATAGAGGAAAAGATGCCTGGAAACCTAAGTCCAGAAAACGGACAGTTTCTGCAGCATTGAGGGCCTATGCAGCGATGACTACTTCTGCACATACCGGAGCTGTCAGAGACGTTAGCCAGGTAGAACATCAATAATTTAATGCGACAGAACTATTCCTCGAGTAAGGGAATTGTAAAAGAATAAAAAGCCGATGCCTGATAAAAAGACTGGAAACCGATCTTAAAAAAGAGTATCTTCTACTTATGTCGAAAATTGCCCTTACTCTCCCTTCTGTACAAACTCCCTCTGAACTGATGGATTTCCTCAAAAAGGAATCAGATAATCCGAATTTCGATCTTTGGTTGGACCAATTGTCTGAAAGAGCAAAAGCAGGAGACAAACTAGTTTGGAGTTTTTTGTACCAAGCAATCAGAGAAGCAGATTCAGGTAGATTGTCCTGGGGATTTCATAAAAGACTTCTTTCCGGGATCTTTCATATGCTTTCTCGGATCGGAGATTCTCAGTCTTATAGATTATTTATCAATTATGTTAAGTCCTTAGACAGAACTATTCCGACTGGTGCATTAGAACTAATCGGAGATCTGATCCCCACATTCAAAGAAATTGATATAGATGAGATCCTTTCTATTTCTTCTCTAAACGATCCATTCAAATCTGCATTCGGGATTTATGCATTGGCCCAAGTTGTTTTAGAAGACAGGATCCCGGAAGAAAAGATTGAACAAGTAAAATCTTTCTTAAGAGATTATCATAATCCAAGCTATTACTTGGATCATCTGGTAGAAAGAACTCTTGAGTTTTTAGAAAGGGATAATTCAGACATTCTTGCTTTCGTAGAACAACTTGCCAGCTGATAAAAAAAGGAAGTCTTTCGACTTCCTTTTTTTATTCTTCAGAGATTAAGAAGGCTCTTAAGCTGAGTATTGGTCCATTAGAGATTTTGCAATTACTCTAAGTGCCATCACTTCTTCTGCACCTTCGAAGATGGAGAATACACGAGCATCTACGAAGTAACGAGAAACTGCGTATTCTTCCGCGTATCCCATTCCACCGTGGATCTGCATTGCTTCTCTTGTTACCCATTCAGCAACTTTAGAAGCGTAGAATTTGATCAAAGTTGCTTCCATCTGTCCCTTGTGGTCATCCAAAAGTTTCGCTACAGTATTAGTGAACTGGCGAGAAGCCTGAACGATCATCGCCATACGAGCAATCTTATACTTGGTCAGGTTATAATCGAAGATTGGTTTTTGGAAAACTTGTCTCTCTTGAGCGTAGCGAAGACCGGCTTCTAAAGCTGCTTGCATCACACCGTTTGCACGAGCCGCAGTTTGGATCCTTCCACCGGAGAAACCTTCCATCTGGAAATAGAATCCTTTTCCTCTTCCTGCTTCTCCACCGATCAGGTTCTCTTCTGGAACAAAATAGTCCTCGAAAGAAACTTCGAAAGAGTGCATACCGCGGTAACCGATTGTTCCGATTGCTTTACCGGAAATTCTTCCGCCGCCATCTTGTTTATAATCGAATTCGTGACCATTGAAGCTTGGCTTCTCCGCAAGAACGATAGAAAGACCTTTGTGTTTTAACTCAGGATCAGTTTCTGTTCTTACAAGGATAAGAAGAAGATTTGCATAACCTGCAAAAGTACACCAGGTTTTAACACCATTGATAGACCAGCCTCCGTCCACTTTTTTAGCAGTTACGGAAACTCCGGCAACATCTGAACCGTAATTAGGTTCTGTTACCATGATACCGCCCATCTTCTCTCCGGAAGCGATAAGAGGAAGCCACTTCTCTTTTTGAGCGTCAGTTCCACCTTTTAATAATGCTTTAGAAAGAATTTCTGGACGAGTGATCAAAGATCCTGCAATCCCTAAAGATCCTCTGGAAAGTTCTTCAGTAACAACAAGCATAGAAATATTATCTGCTTTATCGTTAGGTTGTAATCCACCGTAAGTTTCAGGAATACAAAGTCCGAAACATCCCATGTCTCTTAAACCTTGGATGATCTCTTCTGGAACGATATCGTCGTGACGGTGAACATGCTCTGCTTTAGGAGCCACCACTTCTTCCGCGAACTGTTTGAAAGTTTGGCGGAACATTTCGTGGTCTTCACTCAAACCATAAGCTCCAAAACTTCCAGAAGAAGCGATTAGATCAGCAATATGATTATAGTTTTCGATCGCGCTGGATTCTTCTAAGAACTTGTTAGTAGCGTCGTCGAATAATTTGGTAACCAGTTCTTGTGTGGAAATTCCGTATTCGGAAGCTCTAGAACTGAACTCGGTGCGGATATGAGAAACAACTTCCGCAGCGAAAACCTGAGCCATCAATTTTTCAAGCTCACCTGTTCCGAGAGAATCGTTCCAAGCATAGTCGATAAAGTTTTCTGCGATCTTTTGTTCGGAGGTCAACCAAGCGATTTGGTATTGTACGAATTGGTTTTGGTCCATTTTCGCAACGGAAACTTTTCCATTGGAGCTGCATTTAGCTGCCAGAGCCTTGGTTACTTGTTCGATTATTGCTGAAGACTTGCTTAAAGCCTGTTTTGCCGCCGAAGAGTCCGTCGGAGCTTTCGTTGCCATCATTTGTTCCTACCGATTATTGGGAAATATTACTCAAAATACTATAACCTGGGGCCGTTTCGGCCTGTCATTTAAGTTTTTGAACCCAAGCCTCGGGAAGAAATGAGACAGAATGTCCGAAAAAACGTCCTTCTTCCTTAAAATAGAAGTCTCGAGGAATTCTTAGATCAACTTTCCATATTGCGGACCAGAGAAGATCTGATCTTTAATAGATTGTTTCGGATCCTTCTCTTTTGGTCATCAGTTAGAAGGATCTCTTTTCTTTCTGCCCTATCTAAAACCAAACTCGCCTTTTCCACGAATTCGATAGCTGCGTCGCTCGCAGATTCTCTCTTCTGCTGCTTTTCTTTAAAAAGATCCAAAGCCTTTTGGACCCCTTTTAATTGTTCTGTGACCGAAACGATTTCTTCTACAGGGGAACTCATGATTGCACTCCTCTATTCGTAAAGAACGTCGATATACTTTTTCTTAGCTTCGGCATGTTCTTTAAAACTTTTAGAAAAGTAATGAAATCCATCCGGTTTTAATAAGAAGAATAAATACTCAGTCTTAGTAGGCATCAGTGCAGCTTCCAAAGAAGGTTGCCCTGGATTGGAAATTGGACCAGGCGGATATCCTTTGTTCATATAAGTATTATAAGGAGAAACAATCTTCAGATCCTTTTCGAAAATACGAGGATGTGGTTTATCAAAAAGATACTGAATAGTAGCGCAAGACTCCAAAGGAATATCTTGTTTTAAACGATTTAAGAAAACACCGGCCATCAAAGGTCTTTCTTCATTTTTTTTGGCTTCTCTTTCTACCACAGAAGCAAGTACAACGATCTCATGTAGTTTTTTAGGATCCAATTCCTTAGCGCCAGGAACCTTCTCCAATCTAACGTAAAATCTTTTGATCATCATCCTTGCGATCTTATCAGCAGGAAAATTCACTGGAACACTGTAAGTCTCAGGGAACAGATAACCTTCTGCATTATTTGCAGGGATCTTAAACTCTCTTAATAATTCTGTTCTGGAAGCAGCATTTAAAAAATCCGCTCTGGATTTAATTAAGTTTTTCTTAACTAACAAGTCACCGATCTGGCGGTTATTATAACCTTCTGGAACTGTAAAAGTTACAAGTTTGACTTTTCCTTCTGTAATAACTTGAAGGATCTTGCGCGCATCCATTCCGTCGTTGATCTCGTAAAGACCAGCTTTAATCTTTCCTGCGGACCTGGTTGCTTTAATTAGAAAAAGGAAATATTTAGAAGATTTTAATAGTCCGTTCTTGGAAAGATTTTCAGTAACCTCTGCAGGAGAATCGCCCGGCTCTACGATGATATCCACTTTTACCTGGCCAGCACCAACAGCTCCCCCTTTGATCTCATCTGTAACAAAGAAGGCGACCACACCCGAAAGTGCAAGTATGCCTAATAAAACAACGGATCTTCTCAAAAATGTATTTTTAAAAATCATAACCGCATCTGCCTCGTATTTCTATCGGCGAAATTTCCTTTTTACGGAACCTCTACTTCCCTAAAAAAGGGATCTCCGGAACTAAGTTTTTTGTACCCGTTTTATCCTGCTCTCTGAAAAAACAGGAATAGTACCCTTCGTGACAGGCTGCACCTTCCTGTTCCACTTCGTACACAACAAAACTTCCGTCTTTGGGTGCTAAGATCCTTTTCAGCTTTTGGATATGTCCAGAAGTATCTCCCTTTCTCCAAAGCTGGTTCCTGGATCTGCTGAAATAAATTCCTAAGGATTCTTTTTGGCTCAGTTCTAAACTTTCCAAATTAGAGAATGCCTGCATCAAAAATAGACCCTTCTCATCCTTAGTGATCACAGGGATTAAACCATTTGAAAATTTGAGGCCATCAAAATTAGAGATCTCAAATAATTCCTTTTCTGAAAAATCAGGATGAGAAATTAGGATAGTGTCTTCGTCGCAGTCTATAAATGTTTTCACGTTAGCCGGAAGATCATTGCGTAGATGTTCCCATTCTGGTTGGGTCATCCTTCTTAATTCCGAAATTTTTCCGGGTTGTCCCCCGGCCCAAATAATAGTAAGCATCCTTTTCCTACATAAACCAAGGACCGACCCGAACCGTCAAGAAAGGTGAGACCTTGAAAATCCTCCCAAGGCCGCACCTAGTGAGGATACTATGCTGCTTCTTTTTCTCTTCTATCCCCGAAGCTGTCGAATCGGACCTCGTCCGCTATTACTTTGACCTTGGAACGGGATTGGCCTTCTTGATTTTTCCATCTATCCTGTTTTAAATGTCCGATTACTGTTACCTTTTTCCCTTTTTTAAGATACTCAGAACAATTTTCTGCAAGCTTCTCCCAGACTTCCACATCCACGTAAGAGACCTCGGATTCTTCTCCTTCTGTTCTTTTGTAATTATGGTTCACTGCCACTGTAAAATTTGTGACGGACTTTCCTGCTTGGGTTCTCTTTAATTCTGGATCAACGGTTAAAAAACCGTCCAGAACTGTGAGTGATAAATTTTTCATAAACATTCTCCTCCTGGGGAATATAGAAGCTACGTGTAGTAGAATGTTTACTCTGCTTGTGATTTTTTTGGATTTAACGGACCTTCTTCCAGAATTTTGATTCTGCGAGAGTCGCCATAAGATGGAGAGAATACAACGGGCCCGAAAGACGGGCCCGATCAATTTATTCTTCCAAAGTGGTAAGGTAAGATTCGCCTTCTAAGATAGAAGATACACCAAGATAGTATTCATCTTCTGGATTGAGTTGTCCGGCAAAAGAATACCAGCCGATAGAAATGCCCAAGAGGAGAGCGGCCGCTACCGCTAATACATTTCTGATCGGAAACTGAACCAGCTTTTTAGAACTTTCTTCTTTTGTGTATCTGTCGATCACACAAGAAGCTAAATTTTTAGACCAGTTCGGATCTGATTTTCTTTTTTCGATCTCTTCCTTCATTGGCAGACAATCTTTTAATATTTTCCCCATACTTCTCCTCCTTCTCTTTTTTCGGAGTTCTGCATTCTTCGCAACATTTCCTTTCCTCTGGCGGCTCGGGATTTTACAGTTCCAGCTGGAACTCCCAAAACTTCAGCGATCTCTTTTTCGGAATATCCGGAAAGATAATATTGGATCACACTTCTATACGCTTCCGGTAGATTTCCAATCCAAAGTTTTGCTTTTTCCCAAGTAGGAAGATCTTCTCTATCCTCTGGAAGTTCTTTATCAAAAGCGAAACTTCTGGAATCTTCTTCCGATCTTTTTCCAGCCTTCTCTGCTTTGGTTTCTTCTCTCATCAGATTTTCATTCATACGAATGGATTCATTTCTGGCGATTGTGTATAACCAAGTGGTCAACTTGGAGTCTCCTCTGAATTGACCTTTTTGTAATGCCTTATAAGCACGAAGATATGTTTCCTGTGCGACATCGTCTATCGCATATGCAAAGCGTTCATACAAGTAACGGGAGATCGCCGCTAAGACGATCTCCCTGGTCTCTTCTACGAAGCGGGAAAATTCTGCCTCTCCCATTTTACCTCCGAAAGACTTTGGAAATTAATCCTCGTCTTCCTTATCGAATTTACTTTGGAACTTAAGGATTAGATCCGCAAGTTTCCCTCTTTGTTCGGGAGTTAATACCGCGTGGAATTCCACTGCCTTTTTGGTGAAAAATACTCTAAGAGCTGCGATCTTTTTCTCTCTTTCTTCGCCCAGTTTGTTCCATTTTTCAGGATTCAATTTATCTGCCCGAAGTTCTTCTACTGCTTCCTTAGGAAGGAAGTGTCCGCCCAATTTAAGCTCTTTACGTTTTGCAAGCACGTCCTCTTTAATTTTATCAAGGGCTGCCGCTTGTGTATCTGTTAAATCCAATTCGGACTTAAGTTTTTTGACGATATAATTGGCTCTTTTCTCATGAGACATCCATTTGTGATGGCATCCTTGAGTTAGAAGGGCGGTAGTCCCCAGCACCAACAAAATCGCGGTTATTTTCGTAATTTTGCGAAACATTCATTTCTCCTCTTTATGCTCCTGGGACCGGAGCCTAAAAAGTCGGTTCCAAAAAAATTAAGAAGAAAGTATGAGAATATCTTCTTCCTTGATCTCATATTTGGAAGCCAGACGGGTCACGAGAGAGGCCAGAAGTTCCTGAGCCTTTTTATGATAATAGAACTCTTCTCCCACTTCTATAAAGAACTTACGAACTCCAGGGAGTTCCTTTAGTACGAAGGCGATCTCTTGGGCAATCTTCTCTGCATTTTTTTGGAAAGGACAACCTACAAGTTTCACTCCATTTCCATAAGATACGTTTTGTGTCCTTTCAATGGAGAAAGGAAATTTCTTTTTATCCACGATCATGTCATCCGGGATCTTGAGCACAGAGACTATCTTTTGCAGAAGTTTATCTGGATCGAAAGGTTTAAGGATATAACCCACAAGTTGTTTGCTATGGGCAGCGGCCATCACATCTTCCTTTTCGTTACTGGCTGTCAGAAAGACGATCGGGGTATTTTTGTTCAGATCTGGGACCTTACTTGCCAAACGGACCCCCGAAAGTACGGGCATCATATTATCCAAGAGGATAAAATCATATTTTGTTTTTCTTAATTTTAGCTCTGCGGCCATTCCATCTACAACATGGTCCACTTCGAAATTGAACCTTTCCAAAAAATGAATGAGCAATTCAGCAGAACTTTCGTTATCTTCCGCAAATAAAATTTTAAAGAAAGATTGGACCATAAATCTGAAACTTTTCCTCAATCAAGCGCCGGGCCCCAAAGGAGCCGACATAAAACTTTTATTCTTCGTAAATTATCAATTTTTATAATGTTCCGTCGACGATAAAATTTCAGTGAATTTGGCCTAAAAATAAAAAAACGGGACCCCGATTTCTCGGAGATCCCGTTTTTATTTTAAATCGGGAAGTATATTAGATTATCTTCCGGCTTCCCAATATCCTTCCGAATACTGGTCAGTAAGATTTGCCCATACTTCTGAAACTCCCTTAGCAGTTTTTGCCTCTTGGAGTTTTTTGTTCTCATATGGAGTTAAAGGAGAGGAGAAGTTCCAGCCTCTTGCAGAACATGCGCTCTTTCCGTTTGCCCAATTTCCAGAAGCGTCTGTGATTGCCCAGTTTCCGCTTCCATCTTTACATGCATAACGATAGCTATTGGAACATTTGTTATCATTCCAACGTCCGCTTCCTACGATCTGAAGGCAATCTTCTGCTCCACCGTAATCATTAGGCTCTGCGTTATCCCAAGACCAAAGTCCTTGTTTTGCAAAATCTGGACTGAATTGGTCAATTCCGAATACGCTGATCCCGCAAGCTAACATCTGAGCAATATTATCGTTTGTGAATACTCCACTTTCTTTTACACCATCATAGATGCCAAAGTAGTTGGTACTATCATTGAATACACGGGTCATAGTGTTATCGTATACACTTCTGGACCAGTTACAGCTAGGATAACCTTGAAAAGCTTTCGGGCTGATTGTATTACTTCCGAAGAAGATCCTTTTTGAGTATTGGTTCCAAGCTCCGTCGTAACAACCATTGCTCATCATTAAGATCCTTCTGTTAGAAGAAACCATGTCTTTGAGTTTTGGCATGTTTGCTGCGCTCGGAATATCTCCGCAAGAACCACTGTATCTGTATAGATAAGGATCCAAGTAGTTTCTTACGATACCTAAGAACTCATCCTGTCTTCCATCCAGATAATCCTCGAAATAAAGTACCAGAACTTCGTTCCTGTTTTCAGGAGAAGAAATCCAATTGCGAATCTCTTCTAATCCTTTACTTGCAGGACGATCGAATACGTTACATCCTAAATCGTTGGATTGAGCATGACAAAGTAAGAAATCGTTTTTGAAATTCGTGCTCAGATAATAATGAATATCTAATTCTATAAACCTAGCCCCTAATCTCAACTGATCAGTAAGAGAAACCTGTTGGTTCGGAAAAGCGTAAGAAAAGAAAGGTCCTGCATACGCTTTGCTATTATATGAGTTATGTGTGCCGTAAAACAAAGCTTTATGCACTGGTAGGTTTGCTGCTACTTGCACTTGTCTTTGTACAGCGAGTGATTTTGCTTCCGCGGACTTTTCGAATATATCGATCGGACTTTCAGTTACCGCTCCCCTGCTTGCAAATAAACTAGTCGAAGACAAGCTTATTAGAAAAACAGTAAGCATGATTAATTTTCTCTTCATATTTCCATTCACCTTTTTTACTTCTGTGAAAGCATAATATTTCGAAGGCTTAACTTGTAACAAGCTTCTTCTTATAAGTGGCTTATATTGTTTATTTTTATGAAGAACGAATGTTATTTATAATTTATTGATGAATTAGTGGGAGTTCAAACAAACAGAGTTAAGTGAGCGGCCACTCATATATTATATTTTCTTAATGTATTTTTCAGAAGAATCTGATCCACAACTTATACAGAGCTCATCAATCCCGATTTTCTTTAAATGGATGACCTGAAAACAACTTGTTCCATTGGAAGAAGGTCTCCAAAATGCGAAACATGCCAGCAAAGAAGAAGTCCAAAAAGAGCAGTTCGTCCCCTAAAAAAGGGATCAAATACGAAGACAAATCTCCAGGACAACCAGAACTAGTTCCAATTTTTAATGAGATCAAGAAGCTGATGAAACCCTATATAAAGGGAACTCTTAAAGAATGGGGAGATTCTAAAGGCCAATACGGTTTAGTCAGCGAGATGGAGATCGAAATAAACGGCAAAAAGAAGCCTGAAATTTATTTTTCAGGAGCACTCGTTCAAAAAGGATATGTGGGATTTTATTTTATGCCCGTGTATTCTGAGCCTGAATTGAAAAAAGTTTTACCACAAGAACTCCTGAAATGTTTAAAAGGTAAAAGCTGTTTTTATATAAAGAAGAATGACCCGGTCCTTCTTTCTCAAATCAAAGACGCCTTAAAATTAGGATACGAAGATTATAAGAAGAAGGGCTGGGTAAAATAAGATCGTCACTTCCCTAAGAAAATTTTTAGAAAGTATTCTCTTAATTCAGGAGAAGGCATAATCTGATAATGAGATAACCCTTTTAAGATCTTAACTCTGTTTTCAGGATTGGATTTTTTACGAAATACAGAATCACTAAAAAGAGTAAGACTTGGTTTTTCTACGATCCCATCTCCGATCCAAGAAGACCAATCACCTTCTTCTTCCGAAACAAAACTGTAAATTTGGTAAGCGTCTATATCATCCAGCTCACCAAAATATTTATCTTTTCCGTATCTGCCTAGATGTGTACCTTCTTTCCAATCTTCTTCTCGAATAATTCCGTGAGAAAGATCCTTCATTGCTTCACTTCTTTGGTTTCCGATATAACCGACTAGCTGCACCGGAAACACAGGCATAGCCTCAGCTCCAAGTCCCAACCAGAATCCTACTTTTTCAATATAGGAACCTCCGTCGGGAGAACTAATAAATAATACTTTTTGAATATTAGAAGAAAGTGGATTTCCTTCTTTTTTAGAAGAATAAAGAGCACTCCTAAGGATAAGTCCACCCTGACTATAAGTGACCACGTCGAATTTTTTCTTCTTTAATTCAGGATCGTCCAAAACCTTCCTGACTAACTCCAAAAGTTTAGATCCATTCTCTGAAATATGTGAACCAGGATTGAATCTAAGATAAAATGGATAATAATTTTCTTTAATTAGAATTTCGGAGAAAGAAGGTTCTCCATTCTTAATCCAAAGACCTTCGTCACAAAATAGCCCAGGCACACAAAGGATCGGTTTTTTAGATCCAGATTTTTTCCAATCTGCCAATACTTCTTCTGGACTTACATCCTTTCCATCTAAACGAAAAGATGCCTGGATCTCTGAAGTAGTGATCATCCCTGCAAAGGATTCTCCTACAACGCTGGAAACCGAAATATTTTCGAATACCTTTCTTTGTATCAAAGATTCTGTTTCACTCAATGCTTCTAATGCAGTATGCATTGCTTGTGCAGTAGATTCGAATGCTCTAGATAGACCTTCTTCAGTTTTACTTCCGGCTTCTCCTAAAGACCTTCCTGCATCCTTTAGGAATTCTCCAAATTTGGTTCCGTTTACTGTAGGTGTTTCTGAAATTTCAGATAAACTTTTTGCACACCATTCGAATGAACCTGTGAGTGCGGATTTAACTCCGGATAGAACACCAAGAGAAGTGTCTCTTGCGAATGAAACTGCGAATTTTCCCAACTTCATGCTGGGTTCTGTAGGTTTGTATGGCATATTTTAAATTCTTAACTGTAAAGCGCCGCCTCACTATACGTAAAAACCGCGGGCCGTCAAGGGGAAAGATAAGAGAATTCAGATATAAAGAAGCCTGAAAGGCTTCTTTATTTTTAAGATTCGATTAACAGGCGAGTTGAACGAAGCTGATTGCGTCGGACTTGCTGAATTCTTCCTCTTCTTCTACAAAGCCTAAGAACAGAGCTTGAGCTCTCATTCTTGCAATATGAGCAGAAGGATAGTCCATCACGCAAAGTGTTTGTTTGCCCAAGAAATCTTTCTCTTCACCAAGAGAGAGTATGGGTTCGCTTGATTTGCGGACTCCGGCTTTCTCACCAAAATCCAAGATCAATCTATAAGCTTTTTCCCCATGATCAAGAAGCAATTCGAAACCAATTACTTTACCGACTCTTAAGTCTAGATCGGTAAAAGGTCTTTCCGAAACTAAGTTTGTATATTCAGTCGATTCCATCATTTAGTATAACCAGTCTTATATAATTATTTGACAAAAAAATTACAAAGAAGGTCCAAAAATCGTTGTTAGACTGCGGGTAAATCTAAGAAAAATCTAGTGTATTCATTGGAAGCACTTTCGAAGGAAAGAAATCCTCCATGCTCTTTCACTATACCAAGGCTGACAGAAAGTCCGAGCCCTGTTCCCTTATCTGCTCCTTTAGTAGTGAAGAAGGTATTGAAGATAGACTTACCGATTTCCTGAGGAATTCCAGAACCCAAATCTTCTACAGTAATCCGAACCCAGGGTTTTCCACCGATCTCTTCCGGTTTAGCGGTTATGATCATTCTTTTGTTTTCATCATATTCCGGATAACGTTGGTTTAACGCATCTATCCCGTTATTGATTAGATTCAAAAGTACCTGAAGTATCTGCCCTTCTTTACACATTACGGAAGGAAGATCAGGATGAATATCCAAATCCAATTGGATACGGCTCATCTTTAATCTTTGTTCCGCGATAGAACGTGTCTTTGATATTAATGCAAAAACACTTACAGGCTCAAAGGCTGCTTTTTCCTGTCTGGCAAATCTTAATAGATCTTTTACCATTACAGAAATTCTTTCCCCTTCTTGTTTGATCTTAGAAGCAATCTTTTGGGCCTTATCTATATCCATTTCTCCTTTTGAGATTAACTGTGCGTAGTCAATGATTGCCATGATAGGATTATTGATCTCATGGGCCATGGCCCCTGCTAAAAACCCCATTGCTTCTACTTTCTGGCTTTGTCTGAGTTGTTCTTCTATTTCAAACTTTTCTTGTTCCGCTCTTCTTAAAGCTTTATGTTCTTCTATTTCTCGGATTGCTCTTCTTAGGGCTGGGACAAGTTTTACTAACCTATCTTTCAGGACGTAATCAGTTGCGCCCCTAGTCAGAGTTTGGATGGCTGCGTCTTCTCCGTACGTTCCGGAAACAAATATAAAAGGAGTAGTAGGACATTGTTCTTTAGCGATGGTTAATGCGGATAAACCATCAAAATTAGGAAGTGAATAATCCGAAAAAATAAAATCAGGCTTCTCGTCTTCGATTGCCCTTAGGTATTCGTCCCGATCTTGGACATGGACAGGAATATATTCAACTCCTCCCCTTTTTAATTCCCTTTGGATAAGCTCTAGATCGGTAGAAGAATCTTCTAAAAAAAGAAATTTTAGTGCTCTCATGTCAATGCACCGATTTATTTAATATACACCAATATTGTCCTATTTCAGATACCGTTACGATTAGCTTTTCAAATTCTACAGGTTTGATTATATAACTGTTTACGCCTAGTTTATAACTTTCTACTATATCTTTCTCTTCCGCGGAAGAAGTTAACATAACTACAGGAACAGTTCTTAATTTTTCATCTGACTTGATCTCTCTTAACACCTCGAGACCGTCTACTTTTGGCATTTTTAGATCTAATAATATAAATAAAGGTTTTCCGCCGGATTCTCTACCTTCATATCTTCCTCTGCAAAACAAAAACTCTAAAGCTTCCTCTCCATCTTTAACATGAAAGACTTGATTTACTAAATTATTCTTTCTAAAACCTCTCAGAGTAAGTTCTGCATCGTTCGGATTATCTTCCGCATAAAGTATATCATAGTTTCCCGATTGATTCATTCTTCTCTATTCCTTGCTCGGTATTGTAAAATAAAATGTAGCGCCTTGCCCCATCTTTCCTTCTGCCCAAACTTTTCCACCATGCCTTTGTACGATCCTATCCACGATCGCAAGTCCAATGCCAGTTCCAGCAAATTCTTCATTCGAATGTAGTCTTTGAAATACTTTGAAAAGTTTATGGGAGTATTGATCGTCGAAACCAACTCCATTATCTTTTACAAAGAATGTGCGATTTCCCTCTCCGCTTAAAAAGCCTATTTCCACGAAAGGATTTTGCGATTTTGAGGAATACTTATACGCGTTTGAGATCAGATTTAACCAAACCTGCTTTAACATAGAGGCATCCCCTCTCACTGGAGGAAGTTCTGAAATTTCCACTATTGGGCTTCTGGATCCGTATTCCTGATTGATGATCTCTATTGAATCAGAAACCATATGTTTCATATTGATTGAATCAGATTTTGGCTCTAACTTAGATACACGATAGAATGCTAATAGATCATCAATTAATTGCCCCATAAATTTAGAATTGGAGGCGATCACATTCAAAAGTCTAAGAGCTTCTGGTTCTAAAACTGTGGAATAATCTTCCAACATGATCTTTGTAAATCCGTCTATTCCTCGGATAGGAGCCCGCAAATCGTGAGAAACAGAATAACTGAACGCTTCCAATTCCCGATTTGCATATTCTAATTTCCGAATATTCTCTTCAAGATCCTGATTCAGTTTATTTATCTGGAATTCTTTGAGATTCCTCTCGGTCACATCCAGCCATTCCACGACACTTCCGAGTCTTTTACCGGAAGAATCGATGACAGGGTCAGCGCTTAAATTAAATTGTCTACCGCCTATAGAAACGGAACTTTTATGAGTATTGGTAAATGTAGAAAGTATATGCCTTTGTTTTTCTGGATGAACATGAAAAGAATCTATACATGATCCGAGTAAAGCCTCCGGAGAAAAATTCGGAAACTGATTGCGAATATTTTCCTTTGCGGCTTGGAACATGTTCACTACTGAGCGGTTTGTATACACCACATTCAGATCGTTGTCCGCGATCATAATATTGCTGGAAGCGCAATCCAAGGCAGATTTGATCATTAGAATTTCTTTATAGAACGCTTCTTTTTCAGAAAGTGTGCGTTCCAGAAGGTTATTCTTATCGAAAAGAATATTTTCCGCCTCTATCCTAAGATCGGATTCCTTTTTCAAGAATCTATAAAGTATAGCTAAGATGAGTATATTAAAGGAGATCGAAAAAAATAAGACCCAATCCGTGATCTTCTCCTTCATTTTAGAATCAAGGGCCCTTTCAGCAAGAAGTGTAAGCTCTTTTTCCTTCAGTTTGTCAATTGATCGGTCAATCTGATTCTCTAATATTGCGTTTGCGGTCTCTTCTTCTTTGTTTTTGAATATAGAACGACCTATCTTCTGGACCAATTCGTTCCTTTGGATGAGTAATTCCTCTAATTCAGAAATACCGTCTTGTTGTATAGGATTGTCTCTGGTGATATATTTGAGCTCACCAAGTTTGAAGAATAAATTCTGTTTTTCAGTTTTATAATATTCTAAGTCCTCTTTTTTTCCGGAGGCCAAAAAGAGCAAAAATCGGATCTTAGATTCTTTTACCGAAGAAGCTAAATTTTCTAATCTGGAAAGTACACTGAATGTATGAGATTCCCAATCCTTAGATTGAGCTAGATTCCTATTGCTGATCCAAGAAGAAACGCCTATTAATAGGCTTAAAAAACCTATTCCGACAACTCCGAATCTTAGTTTAGAATCATATGAAAGCATGATAAGGAAAACATAGATTAAAAGTTTATAATCTTTTAATTCTACTTCATGTTTGATCCGCGTATTTTAAATATTTTGACTTCATTTTGCAAGATATTTACACAGTTTGGACAAAATTAATTTCCTAAACCGATTATTATCTTTTAGTCACTTGATTAAGTCACATTAGATCGAAAGATTTATATTTTATCTAGCGCTTGTCTGATCTTTAGAACTTGAGAATTTTCGGGTTCAAGTCTTTGAGCTTCTTTCAAAAGATGTTTTGCTCTTTCATAATTTCTTAAAGCGATCGAGATCCTAGTCAAATTGATTAAATTCCTAACATGATCAGGTTCTCTCAAAAGTAGCCTTTCGCCGAAATCTTGAGCTTTTTGGAATTGTTTGGCTCTTCTTGCTACGTAAGAAGCAATGAATAGTATTTCTTTGTCCACTGGACGAATATTCAAATATTCTTCTGCAAATTGTGCAGCCTTGGAATAGTTCTTCAATCGAATGTGATACTTAAGTAATCCTTTTTTTACTTCAGGTAGACGATTGTCTAGTGAGTCAGCTTCTTCAAAGAAAGATAATGCTTCTTTGATATTCTTATCTTGAGATTTCTCTTTGGCTTTTCGGAGAAGTTGTCTGATCTTCTCCTTCTCTTGGATCCTTTCGATCCCACCTTCTTCTTTGAAAGAGATACGAACCAAGGACAAGTCGTCAGTTAAAGAACCAACTTTTTTTATAGATTCATATATATTAGAAAGTTCTCCGTTTCCTTCTTCTATTAACCTTAAGAAAAGTTTTTCATTATCATTGATGATCCTTGCGCCTTCTTCATCGTTTCCTATCAGGATATCGTCTCTTCCGTCCGATCCAGCAATTATCACATCGCCAGGCAATAGCTGGAATGTTTTCACTGAAATTTTTCCATCCATTCCAGTGGTTCCTAATTTTCTGAACATAAGATCTTGTTCGATAAAGTCTGCTTTTCCATCTCGGTATAGCGCAGTCCAAGGATGTTCTGCATTAATATAATATAATGTCCCAGAATCTTCGTCTATTAGCCCGATCACTGAAGAAACAAGCATCGAACCTTCGAAACTTTCGAATACTTTATGTAATTCTATAAATGCGTTTTTCAGCCATCTTTCTGGAGACTGCTCTTTCATAGATCCTACGATCCGAGTTCTTTCTATGATAGATTCGCAGACGGCTCCCAAAACCAGGGCTCCTCCTGCTCCTTGCATAGATTTCCCCATTGCGTCCGCGTTCAAGAATACTATATAACGTTGCCCTCGGAGTGTGATCTGGTTAGAGATATTCATATCTCCACCGATCTCATCGTTAAATCTGCGGAAGCTGAATTTTTTCTTTTGTTCTATTAGAAAATCAACTTTAACATTTTCAGATGCTGCTTTGTTTGCACCTAAAGGTTTGATAAGAAGCGAAGTAAGGAAATAATCTCCATCCTGTTGTTGTTTAAGTTCATTTACTTCTTCCAAAGTTTTTTCTAATTCTTTGGTTCTATCTTTTACTTTTTCTTCCAACTCATCTGCGTATTGTTCCAGTCTTTTTCTGGCAGCGAGGATACTTCTCGCCATTTTATTAAAAGACCTGGCGATAAATCCAATCTCGTCCTCAACCCGAGGAGTTAGTCTATATTCTAAATTTCCTGAATTTACTTCAGTTAATCCCACAACCACTTCGTCCATAGGAACTACAATCGCATTCTGAAAGAAAAACCTAAATCCTATAACAATCACGAAAAATGTCAGGACCATAGAAGCGACTAAGATAAAACTTGGATCATGATGGAATATTCTATAATCCTTATATTCAAATCCTACTTCATATATCTTTCCGCTCAGATTCGGAGCAAAATAATAGGCAAGATACATCACGGGCTTAGGGTCAGAAGGAGAATAGATCCTTGTACCTCGATAGATCCTCTCTCCCGCAAAATGGATCGGAGCCAAAGAATTTAGTACAATCTTAGAGACCTGCTCTGCAGATTTATCCGAATTTACCGCTTGGATCGCAGATTGTTTTACATAAGCCAACGTTTCTGACAATCCTACATCAGCAGAAACAAGTAATCCTTCGATAGATTTTTGTTTTTTGCGATCAGGAAGCCTGGAGTACTTATTTCGAATAATATTCAGTTTTCCGTATATTCCTCGGAAATAATCTTCCATATCGGAATCTTTTACTGTTTCATTATTTTTCGATTTCAGGAATGCACGAATACCAGTGGCATAGGCTTTAAAGTCATTTGGAGAAGTTTCCAAAATCGTTTCTGTTCTTTCTAACCTTTCTTTTGCAGGCAAACTTCCTATATTAGAGATCTTTTGTTTTTCTCTAAAGAAACGGACTTCTAACTCATCTTCTTTTTTAAATCTAGGATCTTTATTTCCTCTTTCCGACCGGAACTCATTCTTTTCCGGATCGTAAGAAACTATATATGCCAGACCTTGTGGATCTTTTTGTTCCTGGACTGCGATAGAGCTGTCCCTTCTTTTCATGTCATCGTAAGTTCTTTCATATCCATTCAGAATAGAATAACCTACCAATTGATAACATACGAAGAATGTAGCTAATGAAACTCCGATGATCCGATTTAAGATCGTAGTTCTTTCTTTTGTAGCGTTTACATATACGATCATGATCAGGAACATTCCGGTAACCATTCCTAGGTTAAAGGATTGTTGGTATGTAGCTCGTGCGACTGTTCCGTTTCGACTAAGTGCGTTTAAAATTCCTGGAACTACTGTGATCACGGCGTAGCTAAGAAGAATATAAATTACAGACCTTCTCTCTTTTCCAGTTTCTATGATCGCTTTCCAAATTCCGATCACTAGATAACATACTTCGTAGAATAAGATTATATATATAAAATAACTATAAAATACATGGACCTCATAATCCCAATAATGACTTCCTGGAACAAAAGATCTAGGAGCGTCCCAGCTAACATATACGTAGTAACCAGTGACTACTAACACTCCCAAATAAAGAAGCCAATAGAAGATTAAACCTGGTAAGATCCCTTTCTTTCTAGGTTCAGGAAAATAGATGAAAAATCCTACTAATTGAGTAAAACTCATCAAAGGTCCTGCAACTGCAATGACCCTATGAAAAATTGTGCTTTCGTCGAAAGAGATAAAGCCCCAAAAATATCCGATATTATGAAAAACCGTAGTTAAACCACAGACTCCCAAATGGAAGGCGGCCATACTTCTTTCCTTAATAGTAAGAAAAAAGAAGCCAGCATAAAAGAAGTATAGAACGATTAAGATCGAACCGAAAGAGTAAAAGTTAAAGAATAACGGATCCATTGATTGGTATATAAAAGTAAGTCCCGGAAGCTTAGAGTAACGATCCGACTCGGATCAAGCGTAATTTATTTCCAAAATTTTGTTGGACTTCTTAGATTTGTCGGAATTCCAACAGAAATTATTTAAGGTTCTTTATAAGCTTTCCTTCTTTGCATAAAGCACGTTCTAAAAAGGAATCTTCTTGACCCAGGGAGCGAAAACCAGAAGCTTACTGGAAATATCGGCCTACCATTCTTCTCCGATTCATGCAAACATCTCCTAACAACAAACTTCCACTTTATATACTTTTCCCGATCTTATTCTGCTTAGCGTATTTACTAGCAAATCCAGGATTCTTTAGCCAACCTTATCAAGAGACTGGAGATTATGCCGCCAATGCTCTTCAGATCTGGAAGGCAGGAAAATTAGAAGAAAGTTTAGGAGCATACTCTCGCTTTTTAGTAAATCATCCTGGGCCAATCGTATTCTATTATCTGGCACTCGCAGAAAAAGTATTCTTCTTCATTAAATCTCCTCACGGAGCTCATTCCATCGGGATCGTTCTTTATAATCTTTTTTTTCTTCTGATCGGTTTAAGGATTCTTTATTCAAGATTAGAGGAGAACAGATCTACAGTTCTATTATTCGCATCTTTGGTGCTAGGATTAACTCCGCTCTTACCAAATGCATTCTCAAATATCTGGGGACCAGGAGTAGTTCTTTTACCAAGCTTGGTATTGATACTTTCTTTAACTGATTTTTCCCAGGGTTCTATCCGAAATTTTTTTTGGTTCGTGGTTTGCGCGAATATAATTGTTCAAAACCAGATTGTTGGAATTTCATTTATCATTCCAATATTTGCAGTTGGATGTTTTTATTTTTATAAGAACAAAGGATTTTCTCAATATAGAACAAAAGAGTTCGGATTGAGCATTCTATTTGCTGTAATCTTTACAATCGTATGCTGGATCCCTCCACTAATAGAACAATTCACTAATACGCCAGGAAACTTAAGTAAGATCATAGGATTGGCTCTTAAAAATTCTACCTTTCATAAATTAGGCCCTACACTACAATATGTTCTGTCTTACTATGTTTCTCCACTTAGTATTCCAAAACAGATCCCTGCACTTTTAGTAGTCGGTGTATTGTTTGGGATCGCCACTTTCTGGAAGGATAAATTACAAGAATTTGATAGATCATTACTCAAAATTCTGACCTGGGCATTCTTCATTACATTATTTGGCGCATTCAAGATGAAAGGAGGCCAAATCTCCCATATCTATTGGTTCACTTACGTTTTGGCTGGACTTCTTTATTATCTGAACTTAAAGATCATCTTATCCAAATTTGAATTTCCGAATACGAGAAACTTCCAAATATATTTTATTTCTATAATATTCCTCTGTATTGCAATCTACGGCAAAAATGCGGAATTCGAATACGATGATAGACCTGAAAAATTCATAACTGCAATTTCTCCTCAAAAAGAAACCAAATATAGAATTCGATGGAAATCCGATCCAAAAGATTTTGGACAAGGAGATCTTAGTTTAGGGATTCTTCTTAGATTAACTAGAGAAGGATATAACTCCTGCCTAAATGAAGAATGGCATTTTTTAGTTCCAAAATCTTTCCGATGTCCTGACTCGGAACCTGCAGTTACGATCACATTAGAGACACCAGAAAAAGAAAGTGAAGAGTTTCAAATCCTAAATAAGGGCTCCTTTCACTATAAATCCACAATAGTAAGGATCATTGAATGAAAGAATATTTCCTGGGAATTTTTAGACCTGACGAAAGGGAGATCGCACCCTTTAACGGGGCAAGAACCTTAGGTTTTTTTATGCTGATTTACGGACATATGTACCGTACAGTTCAGATCTTTATTCCGGATATCGATCCTTACTTAAGAAATTTCCTAAATAACGGTTCCGTTTGTTTGGATCTATTCTTTCCATTGAGTGGATTTCTTATCGCAAGCCCTTTGTTTGCCGAATTGGAATCTAAAGGAACAATCAACTGGAAGTTTTTCTATTTAAAACGATCCTTACGGATATTTCCTCCGTTTTATATTTTCCTAATATTACAATACTTTGTGTTTATTCCTGCAATGCTCAGAAGTGCTCCGCCTGAATTCGTAGACCAGATAATAGCTGCCAAAAGTAAGATCTGGTTCGATTTTCTATATCTTTCCGATTATTTCAAAGGAACTATGTTTCACGGATGGTCTCTATCTTTAGAGGAACAATTCTATATCGCTTTTCCGATCTTTCTTTTGGGTATTTTCAGATATGTTCCAAAACGTTTTAGACTTGGATTCTTGATCCTACTTACTGCGGCACCTTTAATCTATCGTGCCATCTTCATGTATACGGTAGTCTTAAAGACAACAGGTTCAGAAAGTGTAGATCTATATAATGGATATATCTATTATCCATTCCACGGACATATAGATTCAGTTCTCTATGGAATTATATTCGCATATATATTCAATTTTCATAAATCGTGGGTTGAAAAAGCACTTCAATTAGGGCCTTGGGCAAATTATCTGCATGCAGGACTTTGGATCGGACTTCTTGCTTATACTGCGCTCGTAAATGAATTTGAAATGGGATTCCATCAGATCATTCGTTACCCGAGTTTTGCTTTATTGTGGATTGGTATTTTTATTCTCTCTATGAGAAAAGGAGATCCGATCGGAAAATTCCTTTCTTGGAAAGGTTTCTCTCCTTTTGCAAAATTATCCTATTGCGCGTATATCATTCATATCGTGGTAATGACTCCGATCTCTAGAAAATTGCTGTTTGCGGATAAACAATTGCAACAACACGAATTCTTGCTTTATACAATCCCTGTTGGACTTACAGTTTTCTTCTTCGCGTATTTCTATCATTTGATCACTGAAAAACCGTTTGCGATTCTGAAAGATAAATTGATCGCAAAATACAAAGTCAAGATGACCTCCCAAGTTTTCAGCGAACAATTACAGAAGGTTTCTCAATCGTAAATTAGAACAAAGACTTGAGATATCTCAAGTAATAGGGACATAAACGAAGTTTTTTCGGGAGAAATTCCCGAAAAAAGTCTCATTCTCTTCATTTTCTAAAATTATTAGGGAAGAAGGGTGCAAAGAAGTTCGTAAAAGGGCGTTTTTTGCTTGCTATAAAAAAATCGAATATGCACACAAGGTTCGTTACCCACATGGAAATAACGGTTCAAGGCGACATCCACATCATCAAAATTTCCGGATCCATTCTGCAATCCGACAGCGAGGAACTGGACCGCAACCTGAGCGACCATAATTTCGAACCTTCTCCTAAGATCATAATCGATCTTACAGAGGTGAGTCATATTTGCTCAACTGCGTTGGGGATTCTAGTCTCCTACAAAAAAAAGTTCAACTCCGCAGAGGGAGATATTATCATCGTAGTAAATGATGACGATCTTCTCCAACTATTCGAGATCACAATGTTGGACAAAGTGTTTAAAGTGCTTCCTACAATCGAAGATGCTTTTGACGAGTTCAAATTGGGAAATTGAAATCCCTTTCTTTAGCTTCTAATAATTCCCATAAAGTTCGCGAAATTCGAGCCATCCTTTCTCCTTTAGGGTTCACACTATCAACCCCTAAGGAGTTAGGTATCGATTTCGGTCCGGAAGAAACCGGTAAAACTTTTACTGAGAACGCTCTTCTCAAAGCCAGGGATTTATTCTCTCTTTCTAAACTTCCATCCTTAGCAGACGATTCAGGAATTTGTGTAGAAACTTTGGGTGGAAAACCTGGAGTCTATTCAGCCCGTTTCGGCGGAGAAGGTTTAGATGACGAAGGACGAGCAAGACTTCTCTTGGAAAAAATGGAAGGAAAAGAAAATCGAAACGCAAAATACGTATGTGTTATTGCGTTAGTCACCTCAAGTGGAGAATTTACTTTCGAAGGAGAATGTCCTGGATTGATCTCCGATACTTATGATACAAGCGGAAATGGATTTGGATATGATCCAATTTTTTATTACCCACCCTTCTCCGCTCATTTTTCTCAAGTCTCCGATGAGAAAAAGAATTCAGTCTCTCATCGTAAGAAAGCCTTGGATGAGTTAGTAAAATACCTCAAAACATATTCATAAAACTGAATATATCTGATCTTACTCGGCTTCTGTAAGAACAGGTCCACCTGCCAGGCGTTTGTAGAATTCTTGGCCTTCTCTTTCTAAGAACTCTTCGTAAGTACCTTTGAAGTCTCTGATACCTTCTGTGGTAACTTCCAAAACTCTGGTCGCAATTGAACTTACGAATTCCCTATCGTGAGAAACAAATAAGATAGTTCCTTCAAATTTAGTTAATGCATAGTTCAAGGACTCGATTGATTCCAAATCCAAGTGGTTTGTAGGTTCGTCCAAGGCCAAAAGATTATCTTGAGTCAAGATCATCTTTCCTAAAATGATCCTGGATTTTTCTCCCCCGGAAAGTACCTGGGTTGGTTTTTTAGCCATGTCCCCACTGAAAAGCATTCTTCCTAAAATAGCTCGGATCTCTTCCATCTCAGTGCCTGGAGGCGCATATCTATATAACCATTCTATAATGGAATCAGCGTCTTCACCGATACCTTCTCTATGATCTTGAGGAAAGATAGAAGTCTCTACGGAATCTCCAAAAGCTACCGATCCGGAATTAGGATCTATCTGTTTCATTAGAGTTTTTAACAGAGTAGTTTTTCCAACTCCGTTCGTTCCGATAATTGCGATCTTCTCCCCTTTGGTAATATTGATCGTAAAATCCTTAAAGATAACTCTGTCCTCATAGGATTTAGTAATATTATCCGCAAGAATTACATCCTTACCGAGAACTCTTTTCATTTTGAATACTATATAAGGGAATAATCTAGAAGAAGGTCTGATATCCGCCATATTGTCTTTGATCTTCTCAATCATCTTCTGGCGAGAAGTAGCTTGTTTAGATTTTGCAGCGTTTGCACTGAATCTGCTTACGAATTCTTGTAGTTCTGCAATCTTTTCTTTTGCTCGTTTGTTATCAGACTGAGCTCTTTCTCTCGCGGCTTGAGAAGCTTCCATATACTCGTCATAGTTTCCAGGATAAACAGTCATCGTCTGATAATCTAAATCGCAGATATGAGAAGCAACTGAGTTGATGAAGTGACGGTCGTGGGAGATAACAATAACAACTCCCTTATAGTTCAGTAAGAAAGATTCCAACCAGTTAATTGTCTTGATATCCAAGTGGTTGGTAGGCTCATCCAAAAGTAGAACATCCGGTTTTTGGAATAGAACCTGAGCGAGCAATACTCTAAGTTTAAAACCGCCTGTTAAAAAAGAAAGTGTCTGGCTATGGATGTTTGTAGGAATTCCTAAACCTTCCAATAATTCTCCAGCTACACTTTCCGCTTCGTAACCACCCATTTCCCCGAAAGCTTCTTCTAATTCGGAAACTCGGATACCGTCCTCGTCGGACATTTCGGGTTTAGAATAAATTTCGTCCCTCTCTTTGGCAACTGTCCAAAGTTCTTTATTCCCCATCATCACAGTATTTAATACTGTTTCGTTTTCGTATTCGTAATGATCCTGTTTTAAGTAACCTACTTTGACTCCTACATCTATAGAGACAGAACCAGCAGCAGCTTGTTCCATTCCAGCAAGGATTTTCATAAAAGTAGATTTACCGGAACCGTTGGCTCCGATCAGACCGTATCTGCAGTTTTCCTTAAACTTAACTGTAACGTTTTCAAAAAGAATTTTCTTTCCGAAATTCAGAGATAAACCCGAAACGCTGATCATACAACCTACCTAAACACCGAAGGAATCTTATTAAAAGAGGGGATAGGACCATAGTTTATAAGGTGCTAGAATTCGCCAAGCGAATCCTAGGCTTGGTCTATTCGCTCAGTTTACGTAATTCTTCAATTCCAGGTAGATTAGATAAGTCTGGAACAATTACAATTTCTATCCTTCGATTCGCAGTTCTATTCTCAACACTTGTATTCGGGACAGAAGGACGAGAAGATCCCATAGAAGCTGCACTGATCCTTTCTTCAGGCATTCCGGATTTTACCATTGTATGTAATACAGTTAAAGCTCTTGCTGATGCAAGTTCCCAGTTGGAATATCCTTTAATACCTGTAGGTACATCATCCGTATGACCTTCTACTTGGAATCTTCTTCCATGAAGAGAAGATAAGATCCCAGTGACTTCTTTAATTGCATCTATTCCTTTGGATGATAAACTTGATGAGCCAGGAGGGAATAATATATCAGAAGAAAGTATTACTACCATTCTTCCATCTACGATCCGGATCTTAAGTTTTCCTGAATCGATCATTCCTTTAAAACTTTCTAATAAACTTCTGTAATCAGCGATCCTTCTTTCTGTTTCTTCCTGGATCCTTTTCATATCTTCTACTGATCTTTGGAGAGAAGACTTATCTTTTTCTAAATTAGAAAGATCCTTTGCTTTCTGGTCGTACATCGCTTGTAAGGCGTCATACTTGGATTGAGAAACGCAGTTAGATAGAATGGAAATTGAGGCAACGGCTAAGGTGATAATACCCAGATTCGTTTTCATGATTCCTCCGAGTTTTGTCTTAGAACAAGGGCGCATAATTGATTTATCGTTTTTTTCCGACTTTTCCTAAGAGATTCTCCTCTATTTTCCGAATTATTTTCGAAAAAACCTGGCGAGAAAGTTCAATCCGAGTTAGTCTGTTAGTAATCATGCGATCTTTTCTATTAGAACTTTCCCGACTAGGATTCTTTCCCTTAATTTTGTTTTTATTCTTAATTATCCAATCCGGTCTATATTCCCAAACTTCTCCGCCAAATCCACCAGCTAACTCAAAAGAGTCCATTGCAGGAGGACCTCCTACATTCAAGAAGTTGGTAGAAGAAGTTAAGGTTTCTCTGAAAGACAGAGGATATGTAGTAGATAGAAAATCACATTTTACTGGTTCAGTGTTCAAAGGGAACACAGTATCTTTCAAACTTCAGTTTCCAGAAGGTAAAGACAGAAAGATCGTCCGTAAGTTAGGAGTGGGCCTCGCACACGAAAATCCAGACCAATCCGTAATGGTGCATATCTTCCAATCAGATAACGAAGATAGAAAATTATCTCCTTTGTTCACAGGATTTGTTGAACCTTCCTTCGTTTATGAATGGGAAGCAAGATATGGAGAGAATCATTTCTTAGTAGAGATCAGATTAGATGAATCAGAGTCTAACGTTGCAAACTTCGAATTAATATTCGGCAGTCAATTATACACTCCTGCAGCAGCATTCGGGCGAGAAGAAAAAGACCAAAACTTAAACCAACCTGGTTCTCCAGGCAAAAAACAACCAGGAGCAGAAGGAAGGCTTCCAGGTACGAGTGAACTGAACAACTATTTCGAAGTTTTTAAAAAAGAGTTCTGAACATTATTAGTTATTGAATTGCGGAATTCTGGCGTTTGTTATATCTTCGCCAATATAGTGAAATTTCTATCCTAAAGGATAGATCATCCGGCGATTCCGAGATCTTCGATCTTCAGACAAAAAAATAATATCGCCGAATGAATCCTCCTAAAAGAGGTCGGATCGGTGAAAAAGAAGGACGGTAGCCCTGTCTACCCCACAAACGGAGTTTTCAGAAATTCTCGAGAGAGAATTTTAGAAGGCGCTGCGATAGCTTTCGCTCGTAAAGGTTTCCATGGAACTTCTCTAAGAGAGATCAGTAGAGAATGCGGGTTGGAGCAACCTAGTATCTATCATCATTTCCATTCCAAAGAAAACCTATTCAGAAAAGCATTGGTCGCCACTCATTTGATGATATTGAACGATATCCGAAGCAGATTGGTAAAAGACAAAGGTTTAAGAGAAGAAGTTGTCTCAGTATTCAGAGCAATCTGCGATATAGCGAGACAATTTCCTGATCGGGCTAAACTTCCATTCAGCTTGGTATATTCCGCACCCGAAAATCTGGTCCAAGAATACACGAATCATTATGGTGCTCAGTATAGAAAGTTATTGGATGCGGCCGTAGATCGTAACCCTCCAGCCAAAAATGCAGAATTAAAGCTTTCACTTCTCGTGGACCTATTGCATAGTTTGATACTTTCTATCTCCTCAGTTCGCTTTTTCGAGGATAGGGTCAGAGGTTTGGAAGAAAGAATTGATCATATCCTTCTTACTTAAGCCCGAAAGCTAAGTTTAAGACTCTTTTTTTTCTCGTAAGCCTCGGTCGGTTAGGTTTTCTGGTCCCCATGAGCGCACCTGAAATCGTACCAATCGGCCAACTCCCTCCATTAGGAGTGGTCCCTAAGAAAATGCATGCACAGGTTATTAGACCAGAGCGTTTTGGAGACCCGATAAAGTCCATCCAAGCTGAAGAGATCGACGTTCCTGAAATTAAACCTGACGAAGTGCTGGTTGCAGTTATGGCAGCCGGAATTAATTATAATAACGTTTGGGCCGGCCTCGGATTTCCGGTCGATGTAATCGGCGCGAGAAACAAAAAAGGCGAACCTGAAAAATTCCATATCGGTGGTTCTGACGCTTCGGGGATCGTATATAAAGTAGGTTCCGAAGTTACGAACGTAAAGGTAGGAGACGAAGTAGTCCTACACTGCGGGATCTGGGACAAAAATGATCCTTGGATTAAAGCAGGGAATGATCCTATGCTTGCTCCTTCCGAATTGATTTGGGCTTATGAAACGAACTGGGGATCCTTTGCACAATTCTGTAAAGTCCAAGACCACCAATGTCTCCCTAAACCAAAACATCTTTCTTGGGAAGAAGCAGCTGCTTATATGCTCGTTGGAGCAACTGCATATAGAATGCTTCACCACTGGAAACCGAATGATGTAAAACCAGGGGACGTAGTTCTTATCTGGGGAGGAGCAGGTGGATTAGGAGCTATGGCGATCCAGATCGTAAAAGCTGCTGGTGGAATTCCAATCGCAGTAGTTTCTTCCGATGATAAGATCGAGTTCTGTAAGAATCTTGGCGCTGCCGGAGTGATTAACAGAAACAATTTCAAACATTGGGGTGCTCTCACTTCTGATATCAATAAGCCTGAAGTATTTGTAGAATGGACCAAACAAGCCAGAGAATTCGGAAAAGCTATTTGGGACATCGCAGGAAAAGGAAACAATCCTAAGATCGTATTCGAACATCCAGGTGAAACCACCATCCCTACTTCAGTATTCGTTTGTGAAACTGGAGGAATGGTAGTTATCTGTGCTGGAACCACAGGTTATAATGCAACTGTTGACTTAAGATATCTTTGGATGCGCCAAAAACGTCTCCAAGGTTCTCACTTTGCAAATGACGAGAACGCAGCTGGCTTAAACCAACTTGTGATCGACAAGAAAGTGGATCCTGCTCTCTCTCATACATACAAGTTTGAAGAGACTGCACATGCTCACCAATTGATGAAAGAAAACAAACACCCTTCAGGAAACATGAGTATCTTAGTCGGAGCGGACAAGCTCGGATTAGGTAGAAAGTAACCTGAAACAAAAAGGGCTTGGGAATAAAACCCGAGCCCTTCTTATGTAACTCCATTCAGAAATCTTAAAATACAATCATGAAAGCTGTACAACTTTCCTCTTTCGGAAAAGAAAATCTCTCCTTAATCGATTTACCAGACCCAGGCAAGCCAAGCCCGGGAGAAGTTTTAGTCCGTTTTAGGGCGGCTTCCTTAAATTTCAGGGATTATCTTGTTGTCCAAGGAAAGTACAATCCTAATTTCCCAGTTCCAATGGTTCCTTGCAGCGATGGCTCAGGAGAAATTGTAGAAATAGGAGAGAATGTCTCAGGTATAAAAGTCGGAGACAAGATCAACGCAACCTTTGCACCTTATTGGTTGTCAGGACCCGCAAACAAAAAAGAACTCAGAACTACATTAGGTGGTCCTTTAGATGGAACACTAAGACAATACGCAATTCTTCCTGCGACAGGTGTGGTTCCAATGCCTTCTCATCTTAGCTTTGAAGAAGCAGCCACACTTCCTTGTGCGGGACTTACTGCTTGGTCGTCCTTCTTTGTGGAAAACAAACTCAAAAAAGGAGAATCTGTAGTTATACAAGGAACCGGTGGAGTCTCCCTATTCGCATTACAATTTGCTAAAGCTATTGGAGCTACTGTTTATTTAACTTCTTCTTCAGATGAAAAACTGGAAAGAGGAAAGTCCTTAGGCGCAGATCACCTAATCAATTATAAAAATATTACCGCTTGGGGAGAAAAGATCAGAGAGCTCACAGGCGGAGAAGGCGCGGACCACATCGTAGAAGTGGGAGGAGCCGGAACATTAGAACAATCCATTAAGGCAGTAAAACTTTTCGGCACAATCCATTTGATCGGGATCTTAGCTGGCGCCATCAAAGATTTGAATCTTCTTCCGTTAGTTATGAACCAAATCAAAGTCCAAGGGATTGTGGTGGGTCATAGAGAAGGTTTCCTTGCTATGAACAAGGCTATAGAAGAATGGAAACTCAAACCTGTAGTAGATAAAGTCTACGAACTTTCCGAATTCAAAGATGCATTAGAGTATCTGAAAGACGGAAAACATTTCGGAAAGATCGTAGTTAGAATTCCTTAAGCTGCAGATCCTGCAGCTTCTCTCTTTTGTGTTTTCGCAGAAGAATATAAGTGATCTTTTTCCTTGTACGCCATAAATCTTCCGAAGCCGTTTTCTTTTCCTATCTCAGGAACAACGACTCCATTCTCTACTGCAATTTTTCCATTAATCAATACTGCACGGATCGCTTCTTCGTTTCTACGAACTAAGCGGACCATTCCACCAAATTCTGGCATTGGAGTTTCTTGGATGGTTTCCACTTTTTCATTTAAACCATTTGGATTTAGAAGAACGATATCTGCTTGGGCCCCTACTTTTAATTTGCCTGTGTCCAAACCGAACCAATCTGCAATCTCTCCTGTAACTCTCCAAACTGCTTTTTCCGCAGAAAGAAAAGGTTTCCCTTCTGATTCCGCGTCTCTGACTAATTTCAAAAAACGTAATGGAAAATTATAATGCGCCATTCCTCTTAAGTGAGCGCCCGCATCCGAAAATCCAATCAATACATCAGGATGACTTACTATATATTTTAAAGGACCCTTACGATCATTCCCGATCACTGTATACCAGCGGATATCATTTCCATACTCAGCACATAGATCCAAAAATGTCTCGACCACATGTTGTTTTCTTTCTTTCGCCAATTCAGAGAAAGATCTACCAACTAGTTTTTGGTCAGGACATTCTACAATCTTAGATTCGTTAAAGTCTCTATGGAATACTCTAGGCAAGAACCAATTCGTCCATTGTCTTCGGAACCATTTTCTATATCCTTTATCAAGGAGAAGTTTTCTACGTTCTGCAAGGTCTGCTAAATGTATTGCTGCGGTTCCCGCACCGAATTCTTCGAAGACCACTACGTCTACTCCATCTGCATAAAGATCGAATACTGCAGGAACAGCCTGCAAACGAACATCTCCTTTCAAGATCGTATTCACGATCCGAGTTAGAAATGCCACCAACTTGTAAATAGAACGGTTCGACCTTGGATCCATAAGAGAAATGATTGTGGTCTTAAGTTTTTTTCTGAAAATCCCAAGACTTTCCTTAAAGAACAATAGAACATTATACTTTGTAGAAACGTTCGGCACTCCTTGGAAAATTCTATCTTCTCTCCGAACGATTTTATTTAATCTGCTAATTTCAGACCATTTAGCAAATGTAGAAGGAAGAGGTTTACTTCTAAAACGACTACCATCCATCTTATCCCAGGTAAGTGTATTGATAGAAAGTCCTAAGTATCCGCAATCAATCGCTTCTTGTAGAAGTTTTTCCATTTGCAACATCTCTTGCTCTGTAGGTTTCACTCCATAAGAAAGAGATCGTTCTAATCCCATCGAATAAGATCGAATAGCAGAATGTCCCAAGAATGTAGAAACGTTCGGTCCCAAAGGAAGAGAATTCAAATGATCCGCATATTCTTTCATTGAATTCCAAGTTTTCTTTTTTTGTAATAGAGGAAGCACCTGCTCTCTTGGAATTGCTTCTACCCTACTGAACATGTCCGCAAGATCTTCTGGTGATCCGATACAAAGACTAAGAGAACAACTTCCCATTGTAATAGTTGTTACTCCGTGCATCACCGACTCTTTAAGTCCTGGAGAAGCTTCTACTTCTGCATCATAATGTGTATGAAAATCTATAAATCCTGGAGTGACCCAAAGTCCTTTTGCATCATATATCTTTTTTGCATCACCTGGAATTGATTTAGAAATCTGAGCAATCTTTCCATCTAAAACTGCTATATCTCCTATAAAGGATTCTTTTCCTTCTCCATCGAATATTCTTCCATTCTTGATCAGAACATCGTATTTCATAATGATTCCTCTTCTCTATTCTATCTCTTAGAGCTTCGCTAAGAAAGTGTATAATAATCCATAGTCAATCTTTTTCAAACTTTTGGAATATAGATGAACAATTGTTTACAATAGATAAAAATGTTTTGATACGTTCAACGTCTCGTTAGATCTTTATGCCGAGCGGAATATGCGAATCTCTTACATACCGTCTCCGAACCTCCTTCACCAAATTGGAACATGATCTACAAAATAGGTAGCCCTTCTCCCTAAATACGTTAGTCAGGCTTGAAAATTCAGATTTTCCAGCTTGGGGCCTTCTTCACATGACCCATCCCTAAAGGAATGTTTATAAAAAACCGACCGTTATAAAAAGAAATTAGTTTCATATCAAACGTTATTTTATCATCACTTTTTTCGAACGTTTTATCTTGACAGCTTTGCCTCTGGATTTAATCTTCAAAAGCTCGGTTTTGTACCGAGTGATACAGATAAAAAAGCGAACAAGTTAAAACTAAGCGAATCTCAATCTGAGACCATATAGACAGCAAGAGAATAGTGAAGAGGTAAACTCAAATGCGTAAATTAGGATTAGCGGTATTACTCCTATTTTTGTGTAGCGGCACGTTGTTCGCTTCAGGGGGAGGATCTTCCTCCAAACCATTAGCTGGATCGTATCCAATCGTTCTTTCCCACGGACTTTTCGGTTGGGGAACTGATTCATCCGGCATCATCAGCATCGTTAACTATTGGGGCGGAATGGATTCCTATCTGACATCCCAAGGTGCAACAGTATATGCTCCTACTAAAACTGCGGCTCAATCTAATGAGACTCGTGGTGTTCAGCTAAAAGACAAAGTTCTTGTTTATATAGCTGCAAATGGCTTTAGCAAAGTGCATATCCTTGGACACTCCCAAGGTGGATTGGATAGCCGCTATGCTATCTCCAACCTAGGACTTTCTTCTAAAGTTTCTACTTTAACTACTTTGAACACTCCTCACAGAGGATCTCCTATCGCTGATATCGTAACTACTGTTCTTCCTGATTGGATCAAACCTTTCGTTAGCGGTATCTTAGGAGCTGTAGTTCAATTAGTATATGGCGGCGGAAACCAAGACGCTCTTGCAGCACTAGGTTCCTTAACCACCAGCGGAACTGCTGCTTTCAACACTCGCACTCCGAACGTTTCTTCCGTTAAGTATTTCTCTTACGGATCTTACATCACTATTCCTGACCTGATCCAACACCCTTTAATGGGAATCATCCAACCTGCATGTGTTGCTGGTGGATTGTTCAACGGACAAGGCGGAACTTGCGACGGACTTGTTCCTTACACTTCTTTGAAATGGGGAACTTTCAATGGCGGACCTGATTATGGACTATTTGTAACTGGTGTAGACCATTTGCAAGCTTCCAACACTTTGAATTCCGGAAAACCATGGTACGATGTAGAAGGTTACTTCCTGAAAATGGCTTCCAACGCGAAAGCTAATCAGTAATTTCGAACGTTGTGTCTGAAAAAAGCCGGGAGGTTAACCCC
>NZ_NPDR01000008.1 GCF_002811765.1 Leptospira saintgironsiae
CATCACCATGGAACAATCTCAGCTAATAAAAAATTTTAATTTCTCATTCGCAGTTATATTTGTTGTTAAAGAACTGATTATTTGCCTCAGCGAGTTTTTCTTTTTGAGGGAAGAGGGCTTCCGTCTTTTTGACTCGTTTGGCTTTGCCGACGATTTCCCATACGGAAAAGGCCGTAAAAACCAATGTAGAGAATTGATGCGACCGGTCAAGGAAAAACGTAGATAATCGATCCAATTTTTCACAGGAAAATCGGAAAAGAAACCGGAAAAAGAATCTTGTTTGCACTGCGGAAAATGCCGATACCAAAGCACTCAATCACAGATTTCTAATATACCCGTATTTTCGTAGAATCGATCACCACCATTGTCTTCTATGATAACCCAACCGTTGGAATCATATTCTAATTTATACCCTCCATCTGCTATCCCGATGGGACGGGTTCCACCACTGGCATAATTATAGCCATAAGCACCACTGTTCTCCGGGAATCCATTCGTATCGTAATCGTTAAACGATTCCGTACTTGAGCTCATTTCGTTCTTTCTAGACAATAACCTTTGAGAAGAATCATACGTATATGTATAATGTTGTCCCACAGTGTTTGCTGGCGTTATCAGCTTATAGCTCTTTAAACCCCTTTGAGAAACCGGCACAGGAGACTCCGGCGGATCGAATAACCCTAACTTAGCATCATTTGCAGAAATATAAGTTCTTACATAAGAAACCCCGGATGCTTTGCAGGTATACACTAACCCGGACGTGGAACATTGATAAGTAGATATAGTCGAAACACCATCATGTTTTCTGACTGTTTTAGGCACAGTCACACAATTCCTGCCGAGTAAGGCGAGAACAAGGGAATCGTTTTTTGAATCTTCTCCACAATTCAAGTGAAAAGTTAAAAGCAAGAAGAGAGGGAAAAATAGGATGCGGTTTTTCATGTTTATGAGTTCTCCAATATATTAATTTTTGTTTTTAAACAGTTTTAGATCATTAGGGAAGCATTAGAATTCAGTAATGCGATAGCGATGTGAAGGGGAAGTCGCGAATGCGACCGGAGCGACAGCGTAGCCCGTAGCAGCGCGACTCCCGCCAAGCGGGAGGATCGCCCAAAATTTGGATCAATCACAGATCTGTAAGGACCCAGTATTCTCAAAATAATAAGTATCTCCGTCCTCGAGTCCTATCGCCCAACCGCTTGGCCCAAAAGAGATACTAGTTCCGCCGACTGTTATATTACCCGGGCGCTTACTTCCTGGTGCATATGAATAGGTTGCAGGGACTCCATCTACGTCTAAGGGAAATCCGTTAAAATCATAATCTCCATAAATGCGATCATTAGAATCAGTCGCGTTGATAGCGGACACTAGGCGATGAGAAGAATCATACGTGTAAGTAAAATCGTAAAATACATTGGTCGGATCGGAATCACTCACGGTCTTATTTCTAAGAAGTCCTCTTTGAGAAGGGAAAAATCCAAAACCTTGGTTACCTCCAGGAGGGTTTACCACTCCTAATAACGCACCTTCGATGGATGAATAGGTTCTGGTTTGGATTATATTGTCTCCGCTGCAAATATAAGCCTTACCGGATACTGAACAACTAAAGTCTACTACAGGATTTCCACCTGAATCAAGTACAGTGACGTTCTTGGGAAGGTTGACACATTTTTTGTTCAATAACAACGCAAGAACTGCGCTTTGATCATCTGACGAGCCATCACAATTGGTGAATATTATAAGAGAGAGAAGTAACCCGAGAGCGTAAATTTTCATATAGAGGTCCCTGAAGAATATGGTAAAAAACTTTTTTAGTTTCAACCAACCGGGATTCTAACATGGGCGGGTTTAGGGGACAAGATCGGCTTCTACTAGGAACTCTTCCGTTTCTTAGTAGAAATACTAAAAGGGCAAAACTTCCTCACCGGTTTCTACTAAAGGAAGCCAGGTCTTTTTTTGTATTAATATTCGTCCTCTTCTGTAGAATAATTCTCGCCTATCGAAAATGCACAAATACGGGATAAGTGAGTATATGATAAGCCGGTTTCTTCTGCCCAAACATTGAATTGTTTCTGAATAGCCGCCAGATCCTTTTTGGATTTACCTGCAGAAGACAAAGGCAAACCTACATCACGTAAACATAATATAACATCGGAAGACAGGATAAAAGAATCTCTTCCGATAAAGCGCAAGAAATATTGGCCGGTGTTCCCACCCAATCTGGAACCGTGTTTGGAGAGAAAATCCAAAAGTCCGATCTGATCCTGGATAGGCCAATCCGCCAAAAATTTTCCGAAACTACCATGTTCCTGGGCAATCTCCACGACAAATTGTGCATTCTTTCTTACCGATGAGATCTTTTGTGCATTACGAATGATCTTTTCGTTCGATCCTAAAGCATCCCAAAATCGGTTTGGCTGTTTAAGCAATTTTGCAGGATCAAATCCTAGGAATACTTCTTCAAATCCAGGCCACTTATTTTCTACAACCTTCCAAACAAAACCCGCGGAGAAAACTCGTTTTGCCATTTCACTAAGCACTCGATCATCCGAGAGGCGACTAAGTTTGTTCTTAGTACTTACTTTAGGAAGAAGAGATTGTAGAGCCTTCTCTCCACCTTTTCTTTTGGCCGCACGCTTTTGGATCTTGTCAAAAGAGCTCATTCATACTCCTAAACATAAACGATAAGATCGTAAAATAAAATGCCTGTGAAAAGTACGAATTTACGCAGCAAGGGAAAAATCCAAAATTTTCGCATCCGTTGTCACATCTCCTTCCTTAGAGCGTCTTTCTTTTAAAAGAGGAAATAAATGAACGCAAGATTCAATTACGCCAAAGTGTATCCCCAAGTTTTAGAAAAAATGATGGAGATGGAAAACTTCGCTAAAAGTTCAGGGATTGACATCAAACTTTACGAGCTAATTAAGATCAGAGCTTCTCAGATCAATGGATGCGCATTCTGCATCAACATGCACACTGTGGATGCTAGGAAATCAGGAGAAGAAGAAAGAAGGATCTATCTTTTGAACGCTTGGAGAGAGGCCCCTTATTATACAGAAAAAGAAAGAGTCGCTCTGGAATTAACAGAGTACGTGACTAAAATTTCAGAACATGGGGTTTCGGATGATCTGTATACAAGAGTTAGAGCTCAATTTGAAGAAAAAGAATTTATCGCTTTGATCGTTGTGATCAATACAATCAATTCTTGGAATCGGATTGCAATCTCCACTGGAATGACCGCTCCAAACTAAAGAGGAGCTTGTTTAAATCTTCATACGTGTCTTTGGATCGGCTTCCGATCGAAGGACGTATGAAATATTCTTTTGAGCTCGCGCTTATGCCCTACTCTAACTTAGTAGCTTCAAGAGTTTTTGTTAAAGATTGAGAAGTAACTTTTAATCTTTCTAAACTAGTTCTGAGCTTTTCTGTGATCTCGGACATTTCCATTGATCTTCTGCTTAAATATTCGATCCCATTCAGGATCTGTTTTGCTCCATTCGATTGTTCTAATGTAGAATTTTTCATCTCTTTAGAAAGATCACGGATATGTTTGTTCTTATCTTCCACTTCTGTAGAAAGGCTTTTTTGTTTATCCACAGAATCTCCTACCTGAGCGAGTGCTTCTCCAATGGAGCCAATTCCAGAAGTCAATTCCCGGAAAGCCTGGACTAATTCTCCAAATTTTTCCGAACTTGTATCGGAGGCTTCTCCCAAAGCACCTATCTGTTTTACGATCTCTTTTGCATTTCGAGAAGAAGAATCCGCAAGCTTACTCACTTCCTCTGCGACTACTGAGAATCCTTTTCCAGCTTCTCCTGCTCTTGCAGCTTCGATAGCTGCATTCAAAGAAAGTAAATTTGTTTTTCCTGCAAGATCTTGGATCACTCCTAAGATCTTACTAACTTCTTGGACCGTACCTTTAAATTGAGAGAACACGTCCAATGCAACTCGGACTGTACCCTCTCCTTCTATCGCAGTTGCTGCTGAACCTTCGCCCAGACTCCTAGCAAAGGATACTGCCTCGAATACTCGGACCATTTGATCTTTCCATTTATCTATAGAAGTAGAAGTGTCATCCCCAAATTCGTCCTGCTGTTCGGCCATCTTTGCGATGGAGTCGATACTTGCGCCCATTTGCTCTAAAGTAGCGGATGTTTCTTCTACCATGCTTGCAAGATCACGGCTACTATCTTCGTTTGCTCTAGCTACATCCTCCACATCTATTAAGGATTTGCGAAGTTCTTCTGCAACCGTTTCGGAACTATGTAAAATTTCCTTCGCAGCAGTATAGTTTCGGATGGTTCTTTCTTCTGCGCTTTGCGCTTCTTCCACTAATCTTCTTACAAACTTGGTTGCATAAGAAATAGTAACTCCGAATGCGAATAAGAATACTCCCATCAAAATTACCAGAGGGGATCTCAACCGAATCATTCCATCGTAGCCCATGGTCAGAAGTTGCGGGTTTAGAATAGTAAGTGCCATCGCCATTGCAGTGAATTGAACTGCAAGAACTGTAGAAGTGATAAAAGTAAATCTGGGATTGAACCTAAAAATGGTCCCTGCTAAAATTAAAAAATAGATCCCATAGTTAGCGGGGCTTAAAATACCATTTGGTTTCCATTGGTCTTCTGTTCCGAAATATCCAACCTGCACGATTGCGTAACCGATAAATTCCATGAACACTGTAGCGTATTTCAGCCAAGGTCTGTAACCGAAAAACTTCATTACAAAAATGGAAAAGAAGATGATGAATGAGTATGCGACGATCCCGCCTATATAATAGCCCAAAACTGCTTGGATACCGCTTTTCCAGATCAGTCCGAATGCAGTCCCGAATATAAAAACTACGGTTAAAAAAATTCGTAGATAGTTTGCTGCAACTTCTCCTTGGCGCTCTAATTCCAAATTTCTATTCATTATTCCTCGGTTAGGCGGTTTTAGTTATTGGCCCAAAATCGCTTCAAATCGACCGAGTGTCAAGCAGGGATATTATGCAGATCTAAATTAGAAGAATTAAAAGTCGATTGGGACCATCAAAGCGAGTTCAAGCGTGCTCATGTGGATTGTATATCCTGAATCTTTGAACAACGGTCCATGCCAACTTAACCTGGCTTTTACAAATCCGAATTTAGGAGTTTCTACATATATCATATATGCGAAAACTTGTTTGTCCTTCGCATTGATGCTTGTCCTAGACAAAGCGCTCAAGGCTAATAATTCTAGAGGATTGTACTTATCCTGCAAATTCGCATAAACTAAAAGTGATATTATATCTGTAGAAAAATGGGTCCCCTGGCTAGCGAGATACGCACCCATCAATTCTAAATTATTTCCTTGGCTTAAATTTACTAAAAGATAATTGAATATAGCATCTCCCCTTCTCAAATCCACCAATCCGGAACTTAATTGTATAAAACTCAATGTATTCAGAAAAGTATCTCTGTCACCCATTGCTCCATACATTTTTCCGATCGTTCCTCCTGGATCCCTAAAGTCCACATTCCCTCTTATTCTCATATCCGCTAATCCGAAACCAAAGCCCATACGAAATCCATCCACTTCCGGATTTCCCCAATAGAATGTGGGTATTATATAATTATAATCTACTTTTACATTAGTTCCAAGATCCGCAGTGACTGTATTTTTATCATTCTTACCTGTGCTATCACTACTGCCAGAAGAAGAGGAACTCGAATTGGAAGAAGAACCTGTATCAGGAGCAGGTACAGAATAGACTTGTTTATCGAATTCTTTTCTGGCAGAATGGAAGAGAAGTTGGAATCCAAATGCTTCGTTAATCTTATAGTCCTTACTTCTGATATCAAAAAAGAAATTCGGCTTTTGAGATTCTGTGGTCATCGAAGCAGACGCTCCTCTACCACTAATATCCAAGTCAGAAATAAAATCATAACTTCCTCCAGGTTGGATGGAGAAAAATCTAGCCTTAGGACTTTTAGGAACGCCTAAATCCCTATCAAACTTATTTGCCTTTTGTGTAGAATCATAATGATCTCTGATCTCCTTTAAAACATCTTCATCCAAGTCTGCTTTTACGGGAGAAGCAAAATTAGAGATCGGAAATAGAATGAAGAATAAAAGTAAGAAGTAAAATTTTGTTTGGATATTTCGCTTCATGTAATACAAAGAAGAATATTGCTTCTATCAATCCCATCTGAGTCAACTAACAAAACAGATTGAATAAGTAATGCTATCATTTAAGATGGAACCAATGGACGGCAGATTTAGATCCTTACTTTTAGTTAGCTTATCCTTCTTATACTTAAATTGTTTAAAAACATTTCCGGTATTAGAGGAGCCAGCTCCAGGAGAAGAAGGTTTAGTCGCTTTCGGACTAATCGTTGCCAAGGGTGGTATCTCAAATGGGATATTCAGAGGTATCGAAGAATCCATTGCAAAAGAAACTCATATCTCTTCTATTACAGGTAACGCCTTACGCATCAATTTAGAAGATCCAGGCAAAGAAATGGAGGGAGATGGAAATTACAGATTCTTATGGGTCCAAAAATTACGATTAGGAAAATCAGAAGAAGGAGTGGCTAAATATTTTGTAGTTACACGCCTCCCACAAAACCAATCTTTAATTTTAGATAGCGCTTCTTATACTTATACTACCACTCACACTTATACAACTGTAAATAAATACGGACAGGTACAAACGCATACATATACAGTTCTTCATACAAATTCTATTCCGATAGAATACGATCCATTAGAAAAACCTAAATTTTCATTCTACAATCCGGGAGGATTGGAGATCCGCTTTATAGGAAATTTTATCGCTCACCCAAAAGGTTTAAATCTATCACTGGGTGGCCCTTATACTGGAACTTATGTTCTGACAAATATAGATACGTATCTAAAAGAAAATCCAAGTCTTACACCTGATTTTAAAAACAAATTTTATGGAAATGAAGAAGTAAGTCCAAAAGGAGCGGAGATCTATTTCCTCAAAAGATTTATCAAAGAAAATCGATCTCGCTATTGGCAGGATATTGCTATCAAAAAACTTTTTAAATTGGATCCTAAAACCAGAGAAGCTGCAATCAAGGCAAAGATACCAATTCCTTCTCAGGACTTAAGCTCCGAAAATCCAATACAACAAAATTAAAATTTCTTTTCTCTGCCCAAAAGTTCGGCTAACAAAACACCTGTAAGCACCAAACTACATCCAATTAAACTTGTAGCATCCAATCTTTCTTCCAAAGTGAAATAGGCAAGGATGGCGGAGAAGACTGGCTCCAAAGAAAAGATAAGACCAGCTCTTGTAGGAGAAATCCCCTTTTGGTATTTTGTTTGTAAGAATGTAGTTCCTACAGAAGAGATCAAACCGTTATAGAATAATGCAGGCATTACTCTTGAATCCATTTTGATAAACAAAGGTTCAAACTCTGTCCAATGTAAGATGAACGCCAAAAGAAAAGCGAATATACTGGTCACTAATGTTTGGGATAAAAGCAGAATGTCCAAAGGACAGGACTTACTCGCCTTATCCACATAGATAATGTATAAGGAAAAGAAAAACGCACCACCTAAGGTAAGAACATCTCCTAGATGATAAGATATTACAAGTTTATGATCTTCTCCTACTGACTCTGCAGAAAGGAAAAATAGACCGAACATTACTACGATCACTCCTAGTAAGTTTCCGGAGCTGGGCATCCGTTTCAAAAATAAAGTTTGTAAGATAGGAGTGATAACTACTAAGGTCCCAGTCAAAAATCCAGACTTAGTAGCAGTTGTGTATTTTAAACCTATTGTCTCGAATGCGAATCCCATAAACATCCAGAAACCCAACAAAAATGCTAAGAAATATAGAGGCTTATTTGTCTTCCAATCCGGATAAGACACTGGGTTCTTTCTGTTCTTAAGAAAAATATAAATTACAAAAACAAAAGTTGCGATCGCAAACCGGATCCCTATGAATAAACAGGAAGAAATTGAAACTAAACTTAATTTTGTAGCGGAGAAGGTTCCACCCCAGATCAAAGTGCAAAAAATTAAGGCGGCCTCGTTTTTATATCTGGTCATGATCTTATTGGGCAGGAGTTTTCTTCCTTAAAACTATATCCAATGCCTTCCAGGATCTCCACGTAGTTCCTTCCCAGTTGACCGTTTCGTATCCTTCTTTTTCAACTTTTAACTTAATACCACGTATCCCAGGAAAAGATTGGAAAAACATTCCGTCTTCTTTACGAGAAGTCCTAATTTCTCCATGATAAAAAAGAATCTTATCGTATTTGATGTTTGCTACTATAGGATTTCCTTGTTCATCTTTGATCTTGAAGTAAAGTTTACTTCCATCTGCAATTTCCTCTAAAAGGATTGTCCAAGCAGGTCTCAAAGATTCTACAATTTTAGGAACATCTGAATAAGGTGGATTCAAGTGAGAAGATTCTATTAAATAAGCTAGAGTCCCGTATTTAAAGAAATAATAATCTTGGTCTACTCCATCCACTCCATAGATATTTTTTTTAGCGCTGAAATTATGATTTGGATTTTTACTTTCTACAGAAGAAGCGATTCTTTTACCTAAATTCCAAACCAAATCAGGTTCAGGATTAGAAGTTCCATCTATAGTATATGGAACCAAAATACAATTCGCAAATGCATGATAACTAATAGAAGCGGCGAACCTCTCCTTCTCCGCTAAATTCATCATTGCTTGTGTCTCAGGTTCAGAACCCGGGTAAGGTCCTCTGAAAAACACACTATTTGATACAGAAGAAGTTTGATTCGATTTTGTTTTTCCCCAAAAGAATGGATAGTTACGATTTATATCCACTCCTGGATTATCTTTTTCAGTGACCTGTCCCCAACCAGGATATCCATTCTTTCTTCCCATAGACATATTCTCATGCCAGAACACACGAGAACCATCCGGGTTTACGATTGGAACCACCCAGATTTTTAACTTCGCGAACAAATCGTTATACTTCTTCTTATGAGCTAAAAGTTCATAGATCACATCATAACAATGTTCTACAGAAACAACTTCATTAGAATGATGGGCACAATTGAATAAAACTGAAATTTTATCTTCGTCTGGAATATTTGAATCAGTGAGTAAAATTGCAGGGATCTCTCTTCCCCTAGCAGATTTTCCGATTATCTTATACTGAGAATGTTTGGGAAAGAGACGATGCACCCAAAACAGATAATGAGAATTTAATATATTATCTTTATAACCTTTCTTGATGTCTGCTAATGCAAAAATGGATTCTGATAATGAATCCTGGTAATTTCCGGAGTAATATTTGAAAGGCATTCCCTTTGCGATATTGATACCTTCTTTAGGAAAGCCATAAACTTTTAGTTTTTCCCTTTGGATAACTGCATAACTATGATCCTTCTCTATGAATGTATAAGGAATTTCCCAAGAAGTGACCTTCTCGAATTCTTCTCTTGCGTTTTTGTCTATTTTAAGAAGAACAGAAATAGATCCGTCGTTTAATGGTCTAGAAGGAATTGTTTCCCTAAGAATCGAGCAGGAAACTAAATAGGAATAAAAGTAGAAGCCGAGTAGAAAGACTCGAAAGAAGCCCGTCACAGTTATAGTTTTTTGAAAGTGAATCGGAAAGAAAAGAAAGAATTCAGTTATTGAAAGGAATATTTATAAACTTATATGAGGAAGGAGGTAACTAATTCGGGAAAAAGTTATCCTCTTCCCCGAACCAGAAATGAATATCAGATTATTTTTTCTGCCAGAATTGGGAACGACCAATCAAGGAGAACCCGATATAACCGCGGACTTCTAATTTTTTTCCGCCATCGGTTGCTTTCAGACTACATTTGTACCAAGTTCCGTCATTTGGATCTAAAATACGTCCGCCAGTCCATTTGTCTCCGTCGGCTCCTAAACCTTTAATGATAACCATTCCTAAGATCGGTTTATCTTTTTCAGCTCCGTCACATTCAGTACAACGAGCTGGTTTTCCATCTTTATCATTTGGATCTATAAGGCTTAGGATTTTTCCGAAAATTTTTCCGTCTTTCTCATAAATCTCAACCGTAGATTCTTCCTTAGTTCCTGCATCATTGAATGTTCTCCATACTCCTGTAACTGGAGCAGGATCTGCAGAAAGACTAAATGCTCCCGCAAAGAATAATGCGAATAAGAATATTGCGCTGATCCTCTTCATCAAATCACCTCGTAAAAATAGAAATAAAACGGGGAGAATCCTCCCCGCTTACTTGGAGTTTTATTTTTTAAGCCAAGTTTGAGTTCTACCGATCAATGAAAAACCGATGAACCCTCTAACGCTCAATTTAGCACCACCGTCAGTGGCTTTTAGTTTACATTTATATGTTTTGCCGTTATTCGGATCCATAATGGTTCCGCCGGAATATTCGTCATCGTCCAGGCTCAAACCTTTGATGATAACAAGACCAATAACAGGCTTGTCCTTATCTGCACCTTCACATTTGGTACAAATTTTCGGCTTACCATCTTTATCCAAAGGATCTCTTAAGCTGGCGATTTTTCCGTAAATTTTGCCACCTTGCTCATAAAGCTCTACTACGGACTTTTCTTTACCGTCTTCGTCATCAATGGTTTTCCATTTTCCGACTACTGGAAGCGCATCAGCAAATATAGATTCGCCAACTAAAAACGCCGCCAAAACGACAAACAAAACGAGTGATTTTTTCATTTTTGATTAACCCCTTAACGTTTCTATTGAAATCGGTTATATTTAGTCTTCTTGGGAACCTAGCAAGCAAACTATTCTTTGAACCATTTTTTTTGCTCAAAAACCTGGATTTTCCAGGAAAAGAGATAGGGTTTTGCGCAAAAACATGCAGTCATATAGGTTAATTATAAGAGAAGCCCAGGTTTAACTGTTTCTCTTGAGTATTTATTATGTTTTTGAATCGTTTTCTCCCCTATTTGCGAGTATTTTCATTCGCCTTAATCTCTGTATTTTTCCTATTCTATTGCTCTCCAGTAGATAAAGGTTCGAAAACAAACGATTTAGTAGCGTTATCCTTACTTACAAACAGAGACCAAGTAGCAGAGGCCTTAACTTCAGCTATGGATCCAGTATCAGGCTCTATGGAAGGTTTAAGCGGAGAAGGTACATCAGTTGCTATCCGAGGAAATCGTATCAGTTGGCCGGAAAGGATTAGTTCTTTAGGACATCGCATTTGGAATAAAGGACCTGATTTCGGAGAACTAGAAGCTTACAATTTTTCATTCAATTGTTGGGGCGGAGGAAATTATTCCAGACAAGTATCTTCTACTGATACAAATGCATACGACTTCTTAGATTATATTTTGAATGGGAACGATCCTTCTTCTTCTTTCTTAGTTTCTAAAGAATTCGGGAATTGTAGATTTTTACCTTTCAGCAATTGGGTGATTGATGGACTGACTGAAAATATTTGGAGTAATCTTTCCGGTTCTTCTCCTTTCGTACAAAACGGTACGAATTTGAAAATTGGAGTGAATCGTACCATCCAAAATACATTCCAAGGAATTTCGGTAAAAGTTACTGGAACTGGCGCACCTCTTTCTTACGCTGTAGGAACTCCAACAACCAATCAGGCTTACTCTTTAACCTGGAATAATATCCTGACTGGAGCTTCTCCCGGAATTTCTTCGTACTCACAAGATGTTTCGGTTTTGAGAGAAGGTTACTCTGGATCAGATCTAATTTTCTCTCACCAAGTTTCTTCTTTAAGTTCCTTACAATATGGAGCGGATAGAAGCGACTCTAATCCTTTATCCTGGTATCGTTTGTGGAGTGCGGGTTCTTTACAAGTAGTCCATGTGGAGAAAAATTTCACATTAACACTTTCAGTAGATGAGCCTGTAAAATGGAAATACATAGACTGTCTTCCTAGAGCAGGAAAAGTATCCTTCACCTTGAGTGGAGATCTGACCGGAACTGGAACTATCTCCTTCTCCAGTGGATCGGGTTATTATGTGTATACTGTGACCGATTCCAACGGGAATAATTCTACGGAGCAGGGAAACCTAGACTTCTCCTCATGTAGCGTTCCACTTTTTATTCTCTAAAATTTTTCGGATCAAAACCTTTCTGAACGGGAGGATGGTCTCCCCTATTCAGTCAATTTTTCTCTTGCATAAGAATGCACCAGGTCGAATCCTCTTGGGAAAGGATTTTTCCAGGTTTGATGAACTCATATTCATTTCGTCCGATCCATTTTATCATTCTATTTTTATCTCTAATTTTCCTGGCTGCTCCCCATGTCCTTGGATCTCCCGACCCAAACAAACCTTGCTACGGAAAAAAAATCAAAGGAATGCAATGTATTCCAGAAGGATTTTTTATCCGTGGAAGTAACACTCACGATGCAGACGAGGCGCCAGAACAAAAAATTTATCTAAGCGACTTCTTCATAGATATATACGAAGTCACAAATGAGGACTTTAGCAAATGTATAGAAGAAGGTTCCTGCAAAGATTGTCTTTACAACGGTACCTGCGATTATATTGGTCCTGCTTATGGTGATCTATATTTAAAACCAAAACAACCTGTACTCGGAGTGAGTTGGTATACTGCAAAAGAATATTGTGAATGGGTAGGCAAAAGACTTCCAACAGAAGCAGAATGGGAGAAGGCAGCCAGAGGTCCGAAAGGAAATTTATTTCCTTGGGGGAATAAACCCGCGAACTGTAAGTTAGCCGTCATCGAAGAAGATGAAAGAAAAGGTTGTGTATATAAAAAAATCAATCCTCCAAATTTAATGCCGACTGCGCCTGTAGGAAGTAGACCTGCTGGAGTATACGGGTTATTTGATATGGCAGGAAATTCTTGGGAATGGGTCCAAGATTGGTATTCCGAAAATTATAAAGTATGTGGCGAAGCATGCAACGGAAAAGATCCAAAAGGACCTTGTGAAGGAGAAGATAACTGTCCTGGTTTTGATAAAAAAACCTTAAAAGGTGGATCATGGTGGTGGCCCTCAAGTTATGCAAGAGGTTCCAAAAGAAGGGCCCATGTTCCTCAAAATTATCCAGAATATCATCATTTTGGCTTCCGTTGTGCGAAAGACGCTGGTTAAAAAGCTATACAACGGACAGCACTCTTATAAACAAATGTAAGAAGCCAAAAATGGTCATGCGAAATGAAAACAAAAAATCTAAAGAAACCAATCGTTTCTCTCATGTTGGTCCTCCTACTGGGATGTGGATCTTCAGGGCCTACTCCAATCGCAGGATCGGAGACCCCATCTACAAATTGGGAACAAGACAAAAGTCCTTACATAATTTCTAATTGGGCGTTTTCAGAAGTTCCTCCCGGAAGTTTTTTCCATGGACATTTCCCAGTTCTACCAGGACAAAATTCCGAAAATCCTTCCGGCCAAGATTCTTACAAAATAGAATCTTTTTTAGCCGCACCTTCTAATATCTCTAATTATAATCCTAAAAGAAAGGATTCCTCTTTTGTATTCTTTCATTCCGTTAAAAGAAGTAAGAACGATCTGGATATATTAATTTCTGCTTATATACCTTTTTGTCCATCAGGATGTTATCTAGGAGTAAAATCAGAAGGAAAAGAACAAATGATCGTACCTGGAGAATCAGAAGATTCCTCCAAACCAAGGATCGTAGTTATTCCATTCCAAAATGAAGAAGTTACACTAGCACTACAATTATTCCCTTTTAACGGCCCCAGGAACATGATGGAAAATCCTGTAGTAGGCAGTTTTTCGGAAATACAAACTGTTTATCTGGTAAAAGCTCTTAGAGTTTTGTTATTCAGCTCTTTGGAGTTTTTTTCCTTCTTCTTTTTTGCGTTCATCTATATCCGAAGGCCTCAAGACAAATTTAATCTTTCTTTTGCTCTTTTAAATTTATCCTTAGCAATCTGGTATCCTGCTTACGAAGGTTGGTTCCAATACGTAGTGGATTCTCCTTGGACCTGGGTTATCTTTGGATATTCTTTAGGAGCATTTCTTCCTATCCTATTTTATGAATTTACAATCGGCATTTTTCAAGCACCCCGAAATATTCCAGGAAGAACATTACAATTTCTTTTTATTCTGCTGACCATCTGGCCTTCTCTGGAATACGGGATCACAGGCGGGCACCAATATTTCGGAAAGGTAGCCTTTCATATATTTTTAGTCATATTAGTATTCTTTTATATGAATACTTTATACATATTTTTCAGATATAGATGGAGCAGTATACTTTCCTTCCGATGGGTGGTCACAGGTTTAATTTTAGTCGCTGTATCATCTTTTTACACTGTGCTTAGTTTTGCAGGTTTTGGCCAAGCCCAGCCTTGGGTGAATGAAAGTTTCTTAGGCTTAACATTATTATTCAGCCTAGCTCTTGCTAAAAGATACGCAGAAGTTTTTAGAGCCTTAGAAAAATCAGAAGGTAAACTCAAATCCTTGAACGAATCCTTGGAAACAAAGGTAGAAGAAAGAACTCAAATTATAGAGCTCCAAAAAGCAGAATTAATACAAAAAGGAAGAATTTTAGCAAAAGATCTTTCTATCGCAGGAAAGATCCAAAACTCACTTCTACCTCGAGAACTTCCTGTTATACCAAATGCAAGGATCTCATACAGATACAAACCAATGATGGAGATTGGTGGAGACTTATTAGATGTGATATACGATCCTTCGACAAGTTCTTTGGGAATGTTCATTGGGGATGTAACTGGCCATGGAGTTTCTGCAGCACTTTTAGCATCCATGTTAAAAATGACTCTGGGAGATTGGTCAATTCTTCTTCAGGATCCATCTTCTCTTCTATTACATATTCGTAATCAATTTGAAGGAAAATTGGACGGACATTTTATCACTGCAACTTTAGTTACTGTGGATCTAAGATCCGGCAAAACACTGATCGCAAATGCAGGGCATCCTGAATGCCTTGTTTTAAGAAAAGGTGGAGTTGTAGAATTTTACAGACCCAAAGGAGTCGCGATCTACGAAGCAATTCCGACCACTTACCAAACTGAATTTGTGGATTTAAAACCTGGAGATAAAGTAGTATTGTATACGGATGGAATTCCTGATTCAAGAAACATAGAAGGGGAATTTTTCGGAGAAGATCGTTTGTCTGATTTGCTTAGAAAAAATTCGGATCAATATCCTGAAGATCTATGTGATTCAGTCATTCATGGTGTACAAGCTTTCCAAGGGGAATTCCAAAACCAAGATGATATGGCTTTGTTAGTCGTAGAATATTTGGGATAATTTAGTTAAATCCAATATTTTTCCAACGGATTTGGGCCTTTGCAAACTTTTGAAAAGCACCAAGATCACATTCAGGATGCCCGGAAAGAGGTATAGATTCTTCCTCTAATTCTCTACATTCAGAATCTTTCCAGTTAACAGAAAATATTCTGATCGAGATCTTTCCGACTATATCCTTTTTTTCTAATGGAGGATAGAAGATAGGAACTATTCCATAGGTCCTATTGTCTTCCAAAGCAACATATTGGTCATTTCCCAAAGTAATCACTTTAAACGGAAAATACAAAAAGAGAGATAATACTGACTGAGGACTTTCGCTGGAATAAATCGTTCTGTATGTTTTCCCGAAATTGGTTTCATCCAGAGAATGATTTAGATTGGTTCTTTCTCCATTCTCCCCCAGATTTACGAAATCTCGATTGAATTCTCCGGAGCGGATAGGGATCCCATTTACATTGATTTCAGTTAATGCAGGAAGATTTTCCTGAGAATATTTATAAGAAACAGTGTCTCTAGGCAAACCGATAAGTCGAGAAGGAAGAATTCCATTCTCCTCAGTTCTTTTTAAGATGGCATCTCCCCTTTTTGGTTCAAAGCCCGATTTTTGGACTAAAACTAGATCTCCCCTTTGAAAATTTGGCTCCATAGAGTCTGATCTGATTTCATAAACATCTATCCAAAACTTTCTTACAAGTTTAGTCCCAAAAATAGAGATCACCAATAGGAATATTAGAAAAGTCGCAAATATATAAATTTTTCCATACGGAAAGAATAAGAAGAAATTTTTATCTTCTTCATGTATGAAATAATATTTTCGAGTGAAATAGAATAACAAAAACGGATAAGCTAATATTCCTAATGCGGAAATCCAAAAGATCAGGTAAGATAAAAATCCTTCTCCGAAAAATCTAAAGAGGGAAAGTAACACCAAGGGAAAAAGATAAACTACCGAAGCCAAAACAACTGAAGAACGAATATCTTTTAAAACCAGAAATCCTGCTGGAGGTAAAAGAAGATTCAAAATGTAAGAAATAGTAAATCGCACAGAAGAAAAGACGGCCAAAAAAGAAAATATACTCTTCCTAATGGATTCAGGCACGGCTAGGTTCCGTAATTTTTAAAGAAAGCAACGAGTTTGAATATTTAGGTAAATGTAGATCTTCTGCGAGTTTCGAAGCTTCACTTAAATAAGAATTAATTAGATCAGAGATTTGCCTTTCTAATTGTATTTCTTCGAAAAGTCCTAAAATTTCCTGCTTTTTATCCCTTTTCCAGTCCTGCCTTTTGTCTTCCGGAAGAAAATAGATCATAGAAGAGATATCGTCATTCTCTAAATCTTCGCTTAAATCCTGGTAATCGTCCAAAAGTCTCCAAGCAACGCCGAAAAATTCGTACATTCTTTTCACAAGCTCAGCTTGGTCTTTGGAAAAAAACGATCTGGCGAGCAAGTACGGCTGCAAAGACCAAATTCCCATTTGAGAACGAAATCTGGATAGATGCGCCTCTAAACTTTCCGCAATTCCCAAATCTACTATAGATTTGAAATATCTATCAATGAATTCCTCCGCGATCAAAACTCCATCATGCACCTCTCTACCGAATAATTTACTAGATTGTGCATATCTGGTCCAAGCCTCGGTCCTAAGTTGGAGAATGATATGATTCGCTCTTAAGGATCCATCTGTTAAATGATCGTCCAGAGAATGAAGTAATAACGCAGAAGAATGAGATTCGAGAAGTAAAGTCAGCCAAGGATTTTCCCAAGGCAAGGCATGAGCAGATTCATTGATCCAATACAGGATAGAATAACTTGGGCTATAATATTTTCTTAAAAAATTGAACCCTTCCGTTATGCTGTTTTGGGAATATTTATATAAAAATAAGACCGCTTCAGTCCTGAGAGAAATTGGCAATCCATAACAAATGCTTAAAGCGGAACGATTCAGTAACTTGCAGAATTCTTCCGCCTCTCCGTGGTTATCCGAAAGACCGAAATCAAGCCTTTGCATGGCCACATTTTGGAGAATTTTCTTTTTTTTACCATTTATTTAATTTCTTCTAGGAAATTTTTGTGATAAATAAGGTTTTTTGAAGATTCTTTCCGGAAATAATATTCCATTTTAGTATTTTAGAATTTGGTAAAGGTTTTACCCCAATCAAGGTAACTTCACATTTCAAACATAGAATGTAATATTAGATTATGTCTCTTGATTTACGCAAAAGTTTCGAAAAACATGCGTTATACTCCTTGTTAACCGAAATCGAATCTTTAGAAGATTATAAATTCGGAATACGGATTCCGTAATTACCTTAATATTATTCTTGCAGATTTCAAATCCCAAGAAGACCTTCCTGGAATCGGTGGAAAATAGTTTGAGAACTTTTTTAGATTTCATTCATACAGAAAAAGCTAATCATCCTCAATTCATGCTAAGCATACAAAAAGAAGATCCTAATTTTTTACAAAATTGGTTCCAAACAATAGGATATGATGTTTCTACTTGGGAATGTTCCAAGGTAATCGAGACATTTAAGACCACATCGGGTCATATAACAATGGACCCGAGACCTTCTGCTTAATATTAAAATTTCTTAAATCGCTATACCGAATAGTATCTGGAGTTGAGCTCCATACGGATTCTGATGAGCTCGGCCTTCTTTCTCTGGTTCTTGCCAATCTTTTTGCAATTGTCTATAATCCCAACTTGTGTTAGTGCCGTAAGAGCCTCTTTGTTCATGAGTGCCTCTTTCCGGATAGAATAGAATATTTCCACCCACATGAATAAAAAATCCTGAAGTGAAAATATATCTAAAACCCGCTCCAGCAGACAGAAAAAGTTTTTGTTGGGAAATATTCCAAGCGTAGTCTTTATAATTTCCACTCGGAACAACACTCTCTGTCTTTCTTTGTTTTTCTGAATAAGTTTCTAATCCCCCACCCGCTGCAAAATAATACGGACCAGAAAAAGGAAACCACTCCATTTGAAGTGCTAATTGTCTTTGGATCTTTTCTGAATTTGTAAGAGTAAATATTCCTGACAAATCTGATTGTACACCATTTACATCCAAATCGAATCTTTGGATCACCCTTTGTTCCTGCCATTGCAGAGAAGCAGCCAATTTAGAAGAAAATTGGATCCCTGAACCGAACCAACTCAGACCGTTTGCGGTAAAACCTCCAATGAAAAATTTTCTGGAACTTCTTCTTTCGGCCTGTTCCAGTTCGCCTGGAACAGGAGCAAGATCATTACTCCCTTGAGCAAAAGCCGCGGATGCAATCAATAAGAAGGATACGAAAATGAGGTTTTGTTTCATACAAGTCCTAAAGCCGGTCCAGGATTCCAAATTTCTTTGAAAAGGTCAAGCTACTCGGAGGAGACGTAGACAGTTCCGCCTTTATTTAAAAATTCTTCCGATTTTTCCTTGAAACCCTCTTCCATGGCCTTTTCATCCGAAAGCCCCTTTTCTTCTGCGTATTTTCGAAGCTCCTGGGTCAAATGCATGGAGCAGAAATGAGGGCCGCACATAGAACAAAAATGTGCAGTTTTCATTCTATCCTGAGGAAGTGTTTCGTCATGAAAGGACTGAGCAGTATCCGGATCCAAGGAAAGTGCAAACTGATCATCCCATCTGAACTCGAATCTGGCTTTGCTCAATAGATCATCCCTTTCTTTAGCGCCGGGATGTCCTTTGGCAAGGTCCGCCGCATGAGCTGCGATCTTATAAGCAATTACTCCTTGTTTTACATCTTCTTTATCAGGAAGTCCCAAATGTTCTTTTGGAGTTACATAACAAAGCATTGCTGTTCCATGCCAACCTATCATCGCGGCACCAATGGCAGAAGTGATATGATCATAACCGGGAGCAATATCAGTCACTAGAGGCCCTAATGTGTAGAATGGAGCTTCCTTACAAATTTCCATCTGTAAGTCCACATTCTCTTTGATCTTGTCCAATGGAACATGCCCTGGACCTTCTATCATTACCTGGATATCTTCTTTCCAAGCAATCTGTGTGAGTTCCCCTAAGGTCCTTAATTCTGAGAATTGTGCCTCGTCGTTTGCATCTGCAATACTTCCAGGACGTAAACCGTCACCCAAGGAGAAGGAAACTCCGTATTTTTTCATTACTTTACAGATCTCTTCAAAACCTGTGTAGAGGAAATTTTCCTGGTGATGAGCTAAACACCATTTTGCAATGATGGAACCACCTCTGGAAACAATACCAGTAACTCTTTTAGAAGTGAGAGGAATATATCTAAGAAGGACTCCTGAGTGAATTGTAAAATAATCCACACCTTGTTCCGCCTGCTCTTCTAAGGTTTCCAAGAATACAGAAAGACTTAAATTCTCCGCCTTACCTTTTACTTTTTCCAAAGCTTGGTAAATTGGAACTGTGCCGATCGGAACAGGAGAATTACGAATGATCCATTCTCTAGTCTCATGGATATTTTTTCCTGTAGAAAGATCCATCACAGTGTCAGCTCCCCATTTGATAGACCAGCGTAACTTCTCCACTTCTTCTTCAATGGAGGAAGAAAGAGCAGAGTTACCTATATTTGCGTTTATTTTCACCAGAAAGTTTTTACCGATGATCATTGGCTCTAATTCCGGATGGTTTTTGTTAGAAGGAATGATCGCTCTTCCCCTCGCAATCTCACTCCTTACGAATTCAGGATCCATTCCTTCTCGAAGTGCCACATATTGCATTTCTTCGGTTATTAATCCCTGTTTTGCGAAATACATTTGAGAATGATTTTCGACAGGAGAAGGACCCGAATTTCTCTTACGGACCCATTCTGCCCTAAGTTTAGGAATTCCTGCCTTCCAATCGGAAGGATTCCATCCATCTTTCCAAGGGCCTTCCGTAGTATAAGCGCTGTAAACGGATCCGTTGCTTAAGCGTATCTCTTTTCGAGGAATTTCGAATGGAGTTTTAGTTTGATTGGATTCCATAGTGTTTCTCCCATGTCGGGGAAAATTCCGGAATCTGAAGATGAGGAAAAGAAAAAGGGACGCTGGAAGAAGTCCATGCGAAATTTATAATCTTTCGCGGACCTAGATCCCTGGCGTTTGTTTTTTTCCGTTTCCCTTCGCAGGCATTATCCTGATCAGGTTCCGGGGACTCTCTCAGAGACTTTTGGTCCCACCCCCAACGGTTCTCTCCATTGGATTCCTAAATTCTAGTCTTGCAAGGAGTTTTTCCGAAACTTCTCACTCGAATTCGAGAGAGAGATTTAACTGATTTTTCTCAAAGTTTTAAAAAACAAAATTAACGAACACATGTTAAGAGCCACATGAAGAAGGAAGTGAAAGTTTATTTTTTACAACAAATGTTCAAAATAAAATCCGATATAACGGACTTTTTTATTTTATCCAGAATATCTGTTTGACACTCAGGTCTGCGTCAATATTGTCCTGTCCAACGCTTGGGCCCAAGATATAGACATAAATGGTCCAGGTGAAAAACCACTCTACTATACGAAAAGTTTAAGGAGCTATTTAAATGGTTCGTAACATCACGAAAGCTTTGCTAGTTTTCGCCGTAATCTGTTCTTCATTCGGCTTAAGCGCAAAGTCTTATATCACTGGAGGCCTCGGTCTTCAATTTGACCTTGGATCATTGGGCGATACAATTGCAACTGACGGTTTGGATTCTTCCACTAACTACAAGGCTACTGCCACGGACGGAACTACAGGAGTTCTACCTCGTCGTGCAATCATCCCTGAAAACCGTTTGCTCAGTTTGCAGCACACTACAATGGGATTGATCAGCGCTAAGACTAGCGGTGCTATGACTGGTCTTACTCTTTCCTTAGGATATGAGCAAGATTTTGGAAAAGCTTTTTTCTGGAGAGTTAACGCACACTACACTCGTAAAGTTATGGGTGGAGAGACTAACGCTAAATTTGCAGGACAAACTTTCTACGATATCACTTGGGACTACCATGCTCTTCAAGTTCCTGTCAACGTTGGTATCAAAATGTCCGTTACTGAAGATACATCCTTCTATATTGGAGCAGGGGTTCACTACTTCAATGGTGGATGGAGTTTAGCAGGAAGCAACCGTTTGAGCGATGTTCACAACGCGTTGTCAGCACTACCTCCAACTACGCCTGGTCTAAATACAATATTGGGACTAGTTGCTGATGGAACTGATCCTTCTGCTAACTGGGAAAAAACCACCTTCCAAGTTTCCGGAGTTGCTCCAAACTGGTTGCTCGGAGCTCAAACTAAAATTTCCGACAAAGGTTCCCTATATATGGAAGTTGAGACTCTGTTCTCCTTCAAATACGGTATTGCTCACCCTAGATCTGCAGGTGGCGCAGTTGGCTTAGCTCCTTCTGTTGCTTATCCTCAAGTTCTTGGTGGAAACCAATACAGATTCGGATACAAACACGAAATCTAATTCTTAGATCTTTGTTTGTGTGCAAAGGCTCTCCGCAAGGAGGGCCTTTTTTATTTTCACTTCCTCCCTATAAACGTTAGCTTTCTTCCTAAATTAATAAGCGAAATATAAGTTTCTCCATCCCTAAGGGTATAAATACGCTCCAATAGATTTTATCACATAACGATCATGTAATAGCCTAAAACGAAAAAACGATGGATAGCTTAGGGTGTATCGATTTCCAGTGAAAATGTTGAAAACTCGCTCTGGAGACAGTCCATGATACAAACCGCCAAAAAAACATTTCTGATCCTTCTATTCTTATTACCTGGAATCTATTTAAATGCAAAATCGTATGTTATGGGTAGTGCTGGGCTACAATTTGATTTGGGAGATTTAGGAAGCACTATCTCCACTGATGGTTTGGATTCTTCCACTAATTACAAGGCAACTGCGACAGATGGGACTACGGGAGTTCTTCCTCGTCGAGCTGTCATTGCTGAAAACCGTTTGCTCACATTGCAACACTCTTCCAACGGTTTGATCAGTGCTAAAACAAACGGAGCAATGACAGGACTTACTCTCTCTTTAGGATATGAGCAGGATTTTGGAAAGGCTTTCTTTTGGAGAGTGAATGCACATTATACTCGCAAGATAATGGGTGGAGATACAGAAGCAAAATTTGCAGGACAATCTTTCTATCATATGACCTGGGATTATAATGCTATCCAAATCCCGGTCAACGTAGGGATCAAACTTTCAGTTTCAGAAGATGCTGCAATTTATATCGGCGCAGGCGTTCATTACTTCAAAGGTGGATGGAGTTTAGCTGGGAATAATCGTTTGAATGATGTGCATGATTTTTTAGTCAATGCAAATATTACAGATACAACTGTTCTAGGTCTAGTTGCCGATGGAACAGATCCTTCTGCAAATTGGGAAAGCACTAAATTTAATGTTTCCGGAATCGCTCCAAACTGGTTGATCGGAGCTCAATCCAAAATTTCCGACAAAGGTCATATCTATATGGAAGTTGAAACTCTGTTCTCCTTCAAATATGGTATTGCCCATCCAAGATCAGAAGGTGGTGCAGTTGGCCTAGCACCTTCCGTTGCTTATCCTCAAGTTCTTGGTGGAAACCAGTATAGATTCGGATACAAACACGAAATCTGATTTTCGCAAAGGACTGCTCAGACCAGATCGGTTCTTCCCAAGAGTGGTACAAACTTTACAGGCAATCGATTTGTTTCTTCAAATTGATTTTGTTTTTTTCTTAAAGTAAGAAGAAGCTGGACTTCTTCTTTCCATTCTACCGGAAGAACTGAGATCCCTTCTTCCGAAAGAGATTCAAAAACCAAACTTCCGGGTCCTGGAAGTTTTGGAAAACATGCAGAAGATACAAATTTGGAAAATTTCCCTTTTGTTTGTGTAAGTAGGTTCGCGTCTCCAAACAAAAGTTTGTTTCTTTTGGTAAATCCAGGAGACCAATCTTCCAAAACTCCTAAAGATCTTTCATACAATTCAGGCACGATTTCCATGGATAGAAGTTTTGCTCCGAGCAAATCCAAAATTGCCGCCAAATATCCGGAACCTGTGCCTATTTCTAAAATTGTATCTCCAGATCTAACCCGAAGTTGATCGGCAATGTATGCGACTATATAAGGCTGGGAAATGGTTTGTTCGTCCCCGATCGGTACTGCTTTGTCTTCGTAAGAATATTCTCTGGTTCGTTCAGGCAGGAAAATATGTCTGGGGACTTTTAGAAATGCGGAAAGTAAATTTGGGTCTTTGATCCCTCTTTCAGAGATTTGTGTTCGGACCATTCTTTCTCTTGCAAGAACAGTCCCCGCATCATCAAATCTGGAGACGAAGCCTAAATCAGGATTTTCCATTGACGTATAGGCCTGACTCAATATTTTGGTTATGGGTTCGGCTTTGTAGCTCAGTCGGTAGAGCAGAGGACTGAAAATCCTTGTGTCGGCAGTTCGATTCTGCCCGAAGCCAAAACCCTCTTATCCGTTCTTTCTTTCCTCTCCCAATTTCCATAATTCGGTAAATACCAGATCTTCCACTTGTTTGCAAAGTTCGGGCTTATATAATTTTTTCACCGGTGGTTTGGGATAGATATGTATCTCGTCCGTGTCCGGTATATAAGTAAGCATCCGTAAAATCTGATCCTCCCCTTCGATTTCGTACATCGTGTAAGACATCCCTTTAGCTGGGATGATTTGAGAAGTTTCTAAGTATTTCATGATTCTACTGCTCTATCAAGTCTAGATCTTTTGGAAAGAGATTTATTCTACGGTTTCGTACGGTTTTCGATTTAGGAAGAATGTTATTCTATTTTGGCTTCTGCGGAATGAATCGTATTTTTGGGGTGTGAAGAGTAGAAATGAGAGAGTTAGGATGAAGAGCTTCAAGAACAGAATAAGTTTTTAGGAAGAGAGAATATTACAAGGGAAAGTTAAGAAAATTACTAAACGAACTAGTTTGCCGAATAATTCTCAACAATAACGAGTGCAATATCAGGATATTGATCAGACGAATTTTCAATTATTTTTTTGACATCATTCCACATTAGACCGCCAAGCCCAGCCCCAATTTTAGGCATCGCAATTTTATTGATATTTCTTTTAAGAGCTTCCTCAAACATTTTGCATATTGCATCACCTATTGCATTTAAATCTGCCTTTGATTTCCAAGTTGTTTGAGTACCCAAATTAAAAACAACCCCCTGTTCATACTCATAAACAAATACATCACCTAATCCAAATTGTTTTTTTGAACATAGTAACTTATACTCTTCGTACATTAAAGGAAACCGTTTCCTAAACTGTAAGGCGATTCCTTTTCCCATGGCCCCAGCACAATTACAACCATGGGCATAATTAAATACGCCGGATAAGTCGAAAATATTTCCATTTTCTACATATTTAATCATGCTTGTATTGAGTTCCAAACCTCGTTAAATTCATCCTCAGTGATAAAGTCTTGATGATCCAACTCAAGATCATCAAGACTTTTATCATAAAGCATATGATCTCCTTTAACTGGATAATCCAGTGATGTAAAGACGATACTCGCTGGGGAAACCTCAATTTGGCGTATAGCTTCGCCGTTTCGAAAATGAAGGTAATATGTTACATCTTCTTCTTCCCAATATTTCTTTATAAAAACATCGCTCATTTTTTCGATTTAAACTGGGTTTTTCCACTACCCAGTATTCTACCAGTTAAATCCAAACTGCCTTCACCAGGCACCATATAATTATACGGCTTATTCTTCACAACATTCAAATTTGTAACATCTATTTCAAGATAATGAGATAAATACTTCTTATTCCATGGAACTCCAAACAGACGAGATGAAGTTTCTCCCAAAGTAAAAGTACCGGGAGCAATATCTGTGAAGTATTGTCCTGAACCATATCTAGCATTTTTTGTTCCAATTGAAGCAAGAAGTTCACTCGACTCCATAATGCCAATATAACCTGCTTCGCTAGTGTAGTGATATAAAATCGTCTTAGTTTCCGAAATTGCACAAGGGGATATTGATTTATAACCGGCCCCCCAGCCATGCCCGAGACTGACCCTCCTTAAATTACCAGTAATTGTTTTAGCTGTACTGCCCTTGGCAAAACGGACGACCTGGCCAGTAGCATAGCCTACTCCAAAGCCGGTTGCTGTGCTACCAATTGCATTTCCTGTCGCTCTCCACGGATCAACAGAAGAAACAATGTTATCATACATCTCGAAAGCAAAATCAGTAGTATTGAGAAAGGATTCCTTAAGACCATCTGATTGAGCTTTTAATAGCTCAATTTTGGCTTTTAACGGATATTTCCTCCCTAATTCAGCCTGCCTTTGCATGTCCTTCTCTATATGCGCGTTCGGGCTACTGAGAAAACTAACCGCATTTTCGTAAACACCTACGAACCAATTTGGAACTCCTTCTGGAATACCAAGGAGAAGTTGCTCAACTTTCTCACCGACCGTTCTCTCATGTCCTGTCGCATCCCTAAATCGAATCGGATTTCCAGCTACATAAGAAAACCGGTTCCAACCTTGCGTTGAACTTGCTCCGTCAATCACCGTATCCGCACTGACAAACCTCGCAATTTGCGGATCGTAATAACGTGCATTATAAAAATAGAAACTAGTTTCTTGATCCAGTTCCTGGGAATTATATTTAGGACTGAAGTTTTGGTTTCCTCTTTGGACGAATGTTTCTCCGTATGGCTCGTATTGTATACGACTGACAGTATGGGCATTATCATCCAGGATTTGACCTACTGAATCTACCTGATCCGTTAAGAAGTAAGCCGCAACCCCATCCTCGTTCAGTGCGGCGATCCGGACACCATTCAGATAAATATTATTAATGCTTTGTAGAGTATTATCTTCTTCTACGTATTCAAGACCGTAGAATTTACTAGGATACAGGATTTGCTGGTTTTTGATTTCGGCGCCTTTCGGTACAAGAGCAGTTTTCCGAACTCGGAAACCTCCTTCGTCATACCAATATCTTCCTACCTCGGCTCCGTCCTTATCTTCTACAAAACTGATCCGATTTTCTGAATCGAAATGGATCTGTTTTTTAAGATCCTTGGAATTATCAGTCTGGGTAGTCATATTCCCGACTGCATCGTACCCCATTTGCAGCGTGCTCAGTCCAGATTGAGTAGAATCAATTTTTGTGACCTGGTGGTTTTGGTATTGGTAAGCCCATTCATCTACAACTTGACCACCAGCGAAATCATGGCGTCGTTTTTTCAGAAGATTTCCGTTTTGAGCATAATCAAAACTCTGGCGGAAGTTTTTGGTATAATTATCCGCAGACTCCGTATAGACCCCGCTTGCATTTACAAGTCGATTGAGTCCGTCATAATCGTAGGTATAATTCGTATTATACTCGGAAGCAGTATTAGAGATTCCTACTATATTATTGTTCTCATTAAATGCATAGACTGCATCTTGTAGAACCTTAGTAGTTCCGTCTACATCTCCAGAAGAATGGATCCTTACTAATCTCTGTTTTACGTCGTACGTATAATCGGTTTGGACTCCATTCCCCAAATTGAATCCGGCAGTTTGGCCGAATTCATTGTATGCAATGTTCTCTACGATGGTTTTGCCACAGAATCCAGGTAAAATTCCGTTCGTATTTACTTGTACCGAAATTCCTGTGATATATCCCGCACTACCATAAGTGTAGCAAGCTTTCATCCTGGTATGACTAACCGGATGTTCCGGATAATGGATGGTGGCTACCCTTCCTAATAAATCGTAGGTATAATTTGTTTCGTACGGCCCTCCGGCATCTTGCAGAGGAATCCCTTTGATAACTCTAGTTTCTTTTTTAGGTCTTCCTAATTTATCATAACTGAATGTCTTAAGTTGAGATGCACTATCGACTGAGACCAGTTTTCCAAGAGCGTTCTCACTTCCATATCCGGAATCATAAGTATAATGAACATCTCCGTCTTGTAATTCCTTGAGGATCATACGACCAAAAGAGTCATAAGTGATTTGAGTAATATACGCCCTGGCATCGGTAGTCTTAGTCAGATCGCCAAAAGCGTTATATTCGTTTTTCGTAATTCCTAAATCGGGATCGCTTTGTGTAATCAATTGACCAAAAGCATCGTATTGCCAATATGCTTGGTTTTTTCCAGATAGATCCTTTTGGTTAATCCCTGTTGCAATATCTCCGCAACTCAGATTCGTTCCGTTTAGGTCGGATTTTTTGACTAGGTTCCCAGAAAGATCATAACAAAAACCAATTTGAGCGCTTGTTCCATCGGTTCCTGAATCTTCTACGAATAGACTCTTGCCTCGTGCATTCTGGATGGTTCTTTTTCTCGTTCCTCCACTTGTTTGCACCAGGACTTCGAATGCACCAGTGTAAGTTGTAGTTGCAAAACTAGCAGTCGTTTCCCCTGCTGCTTGTGGAAGAATAGTTTTAGTCTGTCTTCCAATTGCATCGTATTCAAAATAAGTCGGATTCTTCTCTTCCATATGAAGAGCAAAACTATCCAATTCGGAACCATCCGCCCAATCTGGCTGTCCAATTCGAGCTACTCTTCCTACTGAATCGTATACGATTCTTCCAGTGCGAACGAACTTTCCATTAGAAGCAGTTTTAACCTGGTAGATTGCTCTACCTAAACCATCTGAATATTTGCGGAGGGAAAAGTCCGGATCTCCGGTTCCTGTTCCTAAGTTTGTTAAAGCACTAAGAGGAAAATTAGAACTGTAATTATAGGTAGCGAGAGTTTTGGTCCCAGAATCTGTATCTGCGCTAGTCTCGGTAATACGACCGTATAGGTCATATTCATATTCGGTTTTGTTTCCATTAGGATCGGTTACCCTGGTAGGATTTCCAAAAGCATTGGCATAATCGATTACATATGTAGTCTTAAAACGAATTCCACCACCGAATGCAGTAGATTCTTTTACGAACTGCCGGAGATCATCGTCATAAACGAATTCTTTTCCTCTTGCTGGGGCGGAGCTCGAATCCTTCTCTAATACTTTATTTCCAAGCGTGTCATATGCATATTCTATAATAGAAGTTTTGGTCGCAGGTAGGCCACTTCCTGTATAAGAAGTAACAGTCTTAGTAAGATTCCCGAGAGAATCGTAGGTCATGAGTGCAGTTTTTTCGGTATTACTTCCCTGGAACGAAACGGATTTTTTGATCCGACGTTCATTGGTGGTTGTATCTGTCTCGAAATCGAAAGAATTTACGATTGTTTCTGAAGAATGGGATGCATCCTCGTAATGATCAGTTACACTTTCCACCTTCTTCGTGATGCTATAACTATCTATCGTGAGAAGGTTCGTACTTGTAGTAGTTTTTGCTCCCGACAAGAAGTTTTCCTTCTTTGTAGAATAAGCCACATAGGTCGCGACTCCTGGAGAAACTTCCATCTTTTTTACATCGTAAGATGTCAGTGACTTTCCGTAATCCTGGTTATCAGATCCAAGAATATGCATTTCTTTTTCCGCTCCAGCTAAGGCACGGTTCATCATAAAATCTGAATATGGCATACTATGGAAAGTGTGGACAGTACTTGCTCCTAGACTATCCTTCATGGAGAAGTTAGTGAATCCGAAATAATCTGTCTCTTTTTTACCGTTTATGAATGCGGAGAATGCTACCCCACCACTATACTGATAGGATTTTTGGATACGATTCCCAAAACCATCATCGGCTATAATTTTTGTGCATACGCGATAGGAAGCCGGTAGATCAGGAATCCCATCTCCACCTGTATTATCGAATTTAGTAGAATTATCGTATTCTAAATTGTAGATACCTCCGATTCCATTCTTGATCTTATTAATTATATCAGGAACGGAACCGGTAGACATGGCATAGTACCACGTCGGTTCACGCAAATGAATGATCCCAATATCTGTAATTCCATCTCCGTTATAATCACCTTGGATCCATTCAAAAGGATAAATTTTAGAAAATAGATCTGAACGATCCACTTCGTTTATCAAATCAGATCCCGGCAATGCAACGGATGCAACTTTCGTAATATCATAGATCTTTTTGGTATCGAATTGAACTACGAGAGGATTTCCGGTATTATCGAATTCCCCATTGAAGATAGCTGAAATACCAGAATAAGAAGCCGAACTTACATTTCCGCCAGATATCTTGAACTTATAAAAAGTAGAATTATCTCCGATAGATTTTCCAAGCATAATGGATTTGCCGCTCGATTCTGGATACAAACCGTATGATATTCCTGCCGAAATTTTAGGATCGAATTCGATGGATGTAAGTGGAAGATTCGGCGTCCCAATCACTCCTAACTTTGTGAATGTAATTTTAGAATTCAAAGCATCCACAACGCCTATATACCAGGTATGAGTAGAAGTAGAACGATCCACTATTAGAAGCTGAGAAGTTCCATCACTCGCTCCCAGAAAATTCCCGGAGAAAAGGCTGAAATCCTTTCTCCTTAATCTATTTTGCCCACTCGTTCCCAATCGAAAAAAGTTTGTAAGATTCGTTTGAGTGAGTGCTCCCATCGGAATGAGAGCACGATTACCTGTTGGCCCACTTAATAGTAATTTACCCGTCGCGCCACCAGCGGTGGGTTGATCATCAAAGATCAGAACAGACTTAACACTCGAACTCGAAAAATTATCTATTAGATAGGCGGTATCATCGTAATAAAAATTTCCCACTTCCGAATCAGTAAAAGAGGCAAAATTTACTTTTTCGAAAGAAGCAGAGGAGGCATTTCTAAGAGCTGAGAAAATATTACTAGTTCCGGACTCTTGATAGAATAAGACCTCGTCTTTTGTATTTCTCGTGAACCGATCCGTCTTTCCATTATTAGCGATCCTTAATCCGGAAAGTTCCGGATTAAAGTCAGAAAATACTCCTGTAGTTGTCGCAGCGCCGATCCTGATATCAAATTTTGTAGTTTTTCTATTATAGATCAAAAGTTCGGGAGAAGTAGAGCAATCGTTTACTGTAAAACATCCTGGAAATGCAAGCTCTCCTCTATTTGGAAAATCGCTACCGTCGTATGCGTAATCTAAGAGTATAGTTTTAGTATCAGACGCAGCCTGAACGACTGCGGAAGCCTTGGCTATAGTCACCTCATCCAAAGGTAAAGGTGATTTCATGACTCGCTCCGCAGAAGGTCCGTAATTCATATCGCTATAAACACGATAACGAAATCCAGTACCTGTAGCCTCACCTATCCAAAACTTACCATCACTTGCGGAGTAAAAACCGATATCCGTACTTCCATCTCCATTAAAGTCACCTTGCAACCATTTGGTGATTTCTTTAAATTGAGGAGCACGAGACCAAACTCTAAAATTGATCGTGCGGTCACCAGTTTGTCCTAAAATCCAATCCCCACTGGATCTATCGAATACCAAGAAATCCGAGAATCCATCCCCGTCGAAATCTCCAGAAAAGCGATCTTGAGTAAATAAACGTTGTTCCGGAGCAGTGAAAACTTTATAAACATACCAATCGAATTTAAAATAGAGAGGGCTCGAGGTATCTGGATTCCTATTATTTTCTCCGACGATCCACTTGCCTGAACGAGCATCATAAAGAGAAATATCGGTTCTTCCATCTCCATTATAATCTCCTACGAGAAAGTTAGCGCTAATTCTTCCCTTCCCTTGCCTGGAAATATCTGTAGTGGATTGGCTATCCATATTACCGTCAGGATTATAATCTCCACGATATAGATTCTTAAATTTGCTGGAGAACTTTAAGAATTCGAATTGCCCACCTTTATTGAGCATTAATGTCCATTGACCAGTAGGCTCATCGAATAGGACAGCGTCAGAAAGACCATTCCCATCGTAATCACCTGGAAACCATTCCATTCTAAATATATCCGGAATACCGGTCATCAACCTGCCATAATTTTTAAATTGGAAGTTACTCCCGTTATGTTCAGCTACTATGAAATCGCGTGTTTGAGGAAGATAAAAAGCTATATCTGCTCTCCCGTCTCCGTTATAATCACCGCTTACATTTCCTTTAAAAAATCGTATCTTATCTATGTTATCATAGCCTTGGTAACGACTCGCATAGGTCTTAAATAAATATCCGCCACCAGGTTTTCCTTCCGCGGCCTTCCAATTACCTGTCTTAGAATTAAAAAAGACAATATCGGAAATTCCATCCCCGTTAAAATCTCCTTCAAATAATTGAGAATCTCCCGGTACATCTTCGGGTTCAGAAGAGAATGCGTTAGCCACATTTTGCCAAATCAAAGTACGAGAAGCTGTTTGGTATTCAAACGTAGGTTTAGTAGTATTTCGATCTGAGTCTACGCTTACAAGTTTAGGTCGGCCGGAGTCGTTGGAAATTTCATATATCATCCGATATTCCCAAAGTTTGCTTCCATTATATCCAATTTGGATCTTATCCAGAAGTTTATTCATTTTCATGACGTAGCCTGGAACCTTATTCACATAAGAATCATCACGGGTTTTAGTAATGAAACGAACATACTGTTTCGCACTGACTCCGCTACGTGAATTACCAGTATATCTGATTTCCTTTAAGTATAAAATACGGTTATCAGAATATTCGGAAGTATCATATTCAATATCCATAAAATTCCCATTCGTATCCTCTACTTGTGATAGATTCCAACTATATGTTTTGGTAATTTTATTTGGATCATAAATTCTGCTGGAAGAAGTCTGACCATAAATCGATTTTTGACCGGACGAATCTCTTACTTCCCAAATTCCGCCGTTCTCGATATTCGTTAGTCGTAAAATTGTAAAATCTTCTCCTACGACCTCAGGGCGATAGGTTCCATTCTCATTTGAAGAATCACCCGATACCTTGATTAATTTCTTTCCATTCCAGGAAAAACTGTCTCTCGCATCGTAATACAAAGCCCCATATTCAGGAGTCCGGATGATGCTTCCCATCCCAAGATTCCAACCTACTCCCAGCCAGCCGTCTCCGCCGGAAGAGGAATATGTAAGACCAAGATTAGGTTGTATTCCCGCTCTTCCTGGCGTGATTTCTATAGGATAGTTTAGAGATACTGCTCCAAAATTATTAGGTTCAGGTGGAGAAATAAAAACAGCACCTGAAAGCGGATTAGCCTTACTTTCAGGGTCGTCGATTGCCGAACTATAATTTGTCGAAATAGAATACAGATCACTTCCTTCAGGAGAAGGTGCAGAGCCTGGGGAAGGAAAGGAAGTCGATTGCGCTAAACTTCCGAACGAAAAACTAAAAACCTTAGAGAGTAAATGATTAACCCCTCCGCCTTCATAGCAGGAAGATAAAGAGAATGTGCAGGTTAAAACGAGTACAGTCCGTAAAAGATTTCCTCTACGTGAAACAATCTCTCTTCTAGTTTTTAATTTATCGCCGTTGAACATCGGATTCCTTTGACTTTATAGTGCGGATTCAGATACGCCTCTTCAAAATAAATTGAATACGTATCTGAATCTTTTTTGATCAATATTTGATTTGTGTAGTGATCGTATAATCTCTTTCGATCAATGGAGCGACGAAGAAATTATTCAGACCATACTGTAAAGCACCTGGATTCTGCAGATTAACTGCATATCTTCGGATCAATGGCAAAGGAGTCTCATTAGGAGCTGTCCAGAACGCTACCCCATTAACAGTAGAACTTCCTATCTCAACGGAAGGTGTCGTTTGGATCCCAGCATTTGTCGTGCTCAGGAAAAATTCTCCGTTGCCTATGGCTGAAAAAGAATTAGAGCCCAATAAAGCCAATCTGCCTCTAATCGTTCTACCAGTTCCTTCTGCATGTTCCCAAGCAGCGAATATTATACCAGTGCTCCCAACCACAGGGGCGGCTACGTTACGAGCAGTAGCAGGTAACGCATTGCTTAACACCACATGGTTGTTATACAACAATTGGCCATTCGCCATGGACAGGACTCTTAGGCGCACATCATTTGTGGCAGAGCTATATAAAACCAAACCAGGATCTTGTGAAACGGTAAGTTTAAACGGAGAAGTAAGAGAAACGTTTGAATCTACAACGAATGGCGCTGTGCCAAGGAGGGCCTGAGTATCTAAATTAACTCCCCTCGCGTAGATACTTGCGTTAGGCATCCTATATACAAATACTCCTTTATTCCCAGTCATCCCTACCGAGTATCCGGAAACCGATCCTCCTTTATTTATTGTTTGTCGAACCAAAGCAATATTACTTCCCACTTTGGCGGCTGTAGGCATATCTATCACTGTTGCATCGGCATTTATAGTAGAAGTGCCTGAGTCACCTGAATTCATAAAATAGGTGAGAAAAGCCCGATTACCGGTTGCAGCAATTGCAACGTAATAAGGTTGGCGATTCGTATTGATCCAATTCGGGGTGTAATGTGCAACTCCGAACAAGTTTACACCTGCACCAGTGCTGAGATTGTATATTCGCGTATCGATATAATCGTCATACACAAGACCATTCGGAACTACATTGTCCCAGGCCACAATTGCGTGAGTAGTCCCGATCGCGGCGCTAAAATTCGTGGCTCCACTTGCCCGGGTCATAGCTTTAGCATCAGCATATAATTTAGTTTGAGTACCCAAATCATAGAAATTGACCCATATATCGTTACCGTTTTCCCAGCAAATAATCACCTTACCATTTTCATTTGCTTTGGCGGTAAAAGATCCAGAAACAGCAGTAGTGTTTAACGGTGTTCCCAATGTAGTCGAAGGTGTTCCCATAATCCCAACTTCAAGCTGAGTCGAAAGTCGATAAAATCTACCGTAAAGATTCGTGTCTCTTTTCCAAATTGCTAAAGCGTAGTCTCCACTGGAAACAGTTACGAGTCCAGTTAAAGCTGAGGTGCCAGAGGCATGCTGACTAACTTGAACATCTGAGGATCCAGGTAGTAATTGATACAATTTACCTAAACTATTATTCAGAGACAATAAGCCATTCGCTAAGAAATTACTAAAATCTCCCCCATCTGCCCAAGAACTCCAAGCAGCAACCCCTCGGTTATAATTACCGATCCAATTTACTGCGTTATAATCCGGACGAAGTCCTAAACAGCTCGCAGGATGTTTTGGTTTTGCAACACAATCCACTGAACCAGAGCTTAAAAAGTCTAGATTTTGTGCCGTCATAAAAGCTGTCGGTACGAAACTTACGAGATAATCGGTATTCCATTGAGAAACAAACCCGGTATCTTGTAGAATCTTAACATCCGGAGCTACTAAGCTTCCCTTAGTCGATACTAAGGTCGTTTTGTCTGCCTTAAACGTGGTAGGATTACTAAGAGTAATTGTGGTAACTCCACTCGAGTCAGCTGGGTCCGGAGTAGCAGAAATCGTAAATATATCCGCTTTATCTCCGATGGACAACAGGTCTCCCTGATCGATCCTGCCTCCAGCATTATATATACGGATTGTATTTTGTCCCTCTTCTATGCTGGTGGCTAATTGCCCTCTCATCTTGGACACTTGGGAAAAATGCAATGGCCAAACGCTTTGGCGATACGCATTATTATATGCAGGCCTTAGATAGAGCTCGATTACAGTATTATCAGGATCTAATGTCAAATGTTTGCTAGGAAGCTGGAGGCATAAGGTTAAAGTTTGAGTAACTAAAACAAAGTTTACACCACAGGACTGGAGCTTGTACGGATCCCCAGTTGTGTTAATATCCTTTTCGATATGCAGCCAATCAGTTCGTTGACCGCCGAATCCCATACTGACCTCAAAGTCTGCAATCTGACTGTATTCATACAGATCTTTGGTCACAGATCGTTTCATATCGTAAGAGAAATCTTTAAAGTATTGAAAACTTCCTCCAATGTCTGGAGTTCCGAAATTCGGATTCAAATAACGAGTTTGGTCTAGTTTGATTTGGACGCTCACTCTCTCTCCAAATCCAACTGCACCTAGATATTTAGAATTCTTGGTAGGATAATATGGAGTATCTCCCAGTTGGAATTTATCCCAAGTGGTATTCATTGTAAAAGGAATATTGGTAACAAGAGGAGTTGTTCCGAAATCCTTGATCTTCGCCCCGTAATCCTTTAAAGAAATATAAACTATATCTATTTGATCTCCGGCCCAAATTGTAGAATCGATTCCTTTCAAAACCTGAGCTGGTTTTGGAGAACTAGGATCGAAGGTTACTGCAACCTTGTTCGGATCCTGACCTTGCATTACATATTCAGTAAAGTTATAGTATTTACCTTTTGAGAATACGACCCAGAAACCTGCATTTTCCTTAGCAGTTGGATCCTTTTCGTCCCAGGCACTTAGCGGATCTTGTTCACAAGCAGAACGAGAAGTACCATCTGATCCAACAATATTGGCTCTTGGAGTGCAAGGAACAGATCGAGCAGTTCCTCCTATACTTTTAATACCGCTGCTGAAAATTCTTGCCTTATCAATTTTTGGAGCCATCTCCTCAAAATTGACAATCGTATTTTCATACTCGATAGAGATACCAGAACAGGCAATCCGGTCGAGAGCCTTTCTAAGAGTAATTCCAGGAACCAATGATGTGGCAGTTTTAGCCTTACATGGATCGTTATCTGCACCGACTGCATCGAAAGCAGCCACTCGGTACATTTCTCTAAATCCAGGTCCGAAGATCTTAATTAATGCAGTTCTAGCTTTCGCATTCTCCTCAACGATCTTTAGGTTATCGCCACTAAAATTAACCAACATGGATTTATAATTCGAATCCGGAACATGTGCCATATCGTAATCTACAATATAAATCTTAGGAGTATATCCGGAAGCAATCGCTCTTTGAACCTCAGCAGTATTCAATCCATCAAGTTCGATTACATACGGTCCAAACTTGGTTCCACCATAAACAGATACTTCGAATAAACTATAATCGGCGTTACGTAAACGAAAGCTTTGAATTGGAATTAAATCCCCTTGTGCAGATTCAAACATCAACGAGCAAAGAATGTTTTTCAACTTGACCGGCATATTTACCGATTGGTTTTCGATATATAGAGCTGCTCTTACATAGCCTGCATTCGGATCTACCTTAGATGTTTCGTTAATCTTCTCGGATTTTTCCCTGCGGAATTTTCTAGCCTTATCAGTGCTGGAACTTGCCTTTACGTTCCACCCTTCTCGATCCAAATTATTTTTAAATGGTTTATCTGCCCATTTGGTCACTGTTTTATTTGTGGAGTAAGTTCCTCCCCAACTTTTAGTGGAATTATTGCTGTAATTAACTCCAGTACCTTCATTCTTACTGTTAGTAGTCTTACCAGTAACGTAGTTATTGACAGCATTACTAACCCCATCGCCAACAGTAACCCCACCATCTACACCCGAACCGCCGCCTATCCCTACCGTCAGGGAACTTCCGTAAGTATCCTCATATTGCACAGTTCTAAGACTTATCTCGTTCTGGTGAATATTTTCAGATCCTTGGTTTCGAGTAGATTCAAAGTCCTGGGAACTGATCTCGCTTATGATCTCATCACTCTTTTGCTCAGAACTATAAAGAATCTCGATCTTCATAGTGACAGGAGGAGCGATAATCGTATTCACTTGCGGATAATCGGCTACCCAAACGTTAGTTGTTGTTTCATTGGCATTTAAAATCCCATCCCCGTCGAAATCGTTTACTATATTCGTCCCAGTGGGATCGATAGCTCCACCCAAAGCAGCAGCTTTGACCTCTGTCCCAGGAGCAAAATTGAAGAGTTGATTCGGTGCAGGAGGCTTCGGGTCTTTTATGAGGGGAACTCTCTCAGCAGTCAGCTTGATTGCAGTAGAAAGATCCACATCTCCATTTTCGTCCCCAAAAAATGCACAAGATCCAAATAAGGATAATGATAAGACTACAATCCAAAAGGATCCGCGAAACAAAGAATCTAAACCTAAGAAAAGTGCTCTGCTATTCATATGATTTCTACCTAATATAATATTTCTCATATCCCTTTCCTTAGAATTTAATCTTCGATATGATCGTATAATCACGCTCGATAAGAGGTGAAACGAAGAAGTTATTCAAACCGTATTGCAAAGTTCCTGGATTTAGAAGATTGACATTAAAACCACGGATCCTCGGCTGGAGAGCATCCTGAGAAAGCCAGAAAGCCATTGCAAAATTCGAATTTTGTAATGTAGAGACAACCGCACCTGTTTGAGCTCCCTGATTGAGAGTGCTCAAGAAGAACTCACCACTCCCTTTCAAAAAGAATTTGTCGACCGTGCTATCATCAAGGATAGCCACCCTTCCACGGATGGTAGATTTAGCCCCCTCAACATGTTCCCAAGTAGCTAACGCATTTTTACCATTCAAAACCGCAGAACCTGCATTACGACCTGTTGCGGAAGAATTCGAATTTAAAACGAGAGAAGTATTATAAGCCAACTGTCCATCTGACAAAGACAAAACTTTCATACGCATTGCGTTATCCGCTATCGTCGAATAGAGAACTAATCCCTGATTCTGATTTGCAGATACATTCCAAGAGTTTGTGACGGTATTCGGATCCACCCGGAAGGCAGGTTTTACTAATGCCCCTGTCGTCAGATTCACACCTGCCCCATTCAAGAAACCGCTATTGGTTCTCCACAAGGTCATAGCGTATGGATTGGTTCCACCCACAGAATAGGCAACGGATCGGATCGAATTTGTATAACCTCCTACATCATTTACGGTGTTAAGACTACCAACATTCGCAGGTGTAGAAAGATTGTAAGCCTGATGATAAGCAACTCCATAAGCATCAAATGTAGCATAACCTGAAAGCAAGGCGTAATTGCCGGTAGCACTCGCCGCAACAACCATCTTCCCTCTGCCAGCTGCGTCCTCTCTATAAGCATAAATGAAAGTTGCAGCTACCGGATTACCAGTCGTTGCATCATAAACTCGAGCTACTGCATCGTGTCTTGTCCATATAGCTATATAATCTAATACTTGAGTTACGTAACTTTGGTTGTATACAACAACCGCTCGACTCGTTCCGATCGCAGCATCTATAAACAACCCGCCTACTTCATATGGTCGAGTGACCACTTTAGAATCAGTACCAATTTTGGTCGGTGTAGCTGTAGTCATATTCCAGAAGTTTACGAAGATATCGTTTCCATTCTCCCACACCAAAATTACTTTACCATTTTCATTCACTTTCGCTACGAACTTGCCATTGGTACCGATATTCATGCTTGCAGAATTCATATCGAATTGAGCAGCTAAAGGTTGCTGGGTTGAAGTGGTATACATTCTTCCCCAGATATCCCCATCTTTTTTCCAAATGACTAAGGTATAATCATTGTAAGTCACAGTTTGTGGATTACTCAAAGGATTAGAGCCGGTATGTTCTCCGACAATATAGTCAGAAGCCCCTGCTTCCAATCGATAGACGAGACTATTGCTAGTAGCAAGGCCGAATAATCCATTCGATAGAAAACCGTCAAAGTCACCTCCGTCCGCCCAAGAACTCCAAAGAGCGACTCCCTGATTATAATTTCCCATCCAATTGATCGCATTGAAATCAGGATAAAATCCCAAACACCCAAGAGGATGTTTGGCTTCCGTTGTACAACTAACGGATGAATTAGCGCGGAACGGTAAATTTTGTGCTGTCGTGTAAGAAGTTGGATTGGTCGTTTCCAAGTTCCACTTTGCAATAAACCCAGTGTCTTGCGTGATCTTGACATCCGCTTGTGTAAGGCCACTCTGCGTAATGACAGTAGTTGTTTTATCAGCCGAGAAGGTGACCGGTTGATCGAGCTGAATCGAAACCCCTCCATCAGTGTCTGGGGTCGTAGAAAAATTAACTACAGAGAATGTCTGAGGATTATTACCGATCTGTAATACATCATTTTTCTCTATCAATCCATATGGCTTCATCACTCGAATCGTCAGTGAGTTATTAGCGCCCACTATTGCATCGGCCAAAGTTCCACGCATCTTTCCTACCTTAGAATAAGCCAAAGGCCAGACCGTTCTACGGTACGCGTTATTTAAGGCAGGTCGGATATATAATTCTACAACGGATGTCTCTACATCCAAAACATCGTGCTGGGTAGGAAGCTTCACGCAAAGTTTCAAAGTCTGAGTTGCATGACTAAAGGTCACACCGCATGATTGGAGCTTGTAAGGATCGGAACTTCCTAAATCCTTTTCGATATGCATCCAATCTGTTCTTTGAGCCCCGAAGCCCATACTGATCTCAAAATCAGCCATCTCGGTCCTTTCAAAGAGAAGAGAAGAAGTTATCCTGTTATATGAGAAATCCGTAAAGTATTGAAGAGGACTAGTTGAAGACGGAACCCCAAAACTTGGATTCAAGTATTGAGTTTTGTCTAACTTGATTGTTAATTCAATCTGTTCACCAAATCCTACTGCTCCCAAGTAAACAGAGTTAGTATTCGGATAATAAGTGTGATCTCCTAAAGATGCGAGATCCCATGCTGTATTCAATTTGAATGGAAGATTGGTGACCAGAGGATTTGTTCCGAAATCACGCAGCTTCGCTCCGTAATCGCGCATGGAGATATATACGATCTCAATCGTATCTCCTGCCCAAATCATTGAATCGATTCCTTTTAGGACGGAAGCCGGTCTTGGACTTGCGGGATCGAAAATAGCAGTCTCTTTATTACTTCCAAATAATACATATTCAGTGAAATTGTAATACTTACCTTTTGAGAATACAACCCAGAAGCCTGCGTTATTTTTCTCTTCTTCAGTCCAAGCGCTAATCGGTTTTTGGATGCAGGCTTTTCTTTTTACACCATCCGATCCGGTATATTCTAAATCTCCAGGCTCACAAGGAACAGTATTCTTGATCCCTCCAATCGACTTGATCGAACTAGCAAAGATCCGGGATGAATTTAATTTTGGTGCAACCTCTTGCATATCAACGGCGACGTTTTCATACGTTATTTCTAATCCAGAACATTCGATTCTTTTTAAAGCATTTCGCAAAGTGATTCCGGGAGATAAATTCGTGGAAACGGAAGTTGTATTGCATAAATCCACATCAGCCACACCTGCATCAAAGGCAGCTACTCTATACATTTCTCTAAAGCCCGGTCCGAAAATTTTCACAAGCGCAGTTCTTGCCTTTGAGTTTTCTTCGACGATCTTTAAGTTATCCCCTGTAAAATTCAAAAGAGAAGAGCGGTAATTCGAATCAGGAACATGTGTCATTTCATAATCTACGATATAGATCTTTGGAGTGTATCCAGATGCAATCGCCTTCTCTACCTCGGCCGTGTTTAGCGTGCTTAACTCGATCACATAGGGTCCAAACTTAGTTCCCCCATACACCGAAACTTCAAAAGGACTAAAATCAGAATTCAAAAGTCTGAAACTTTGAATTGGAATTAGATCTCCTTCTCCCGTTTCAAACATTAGAGAACAAAGAATGTTCTTAATTTTAACCGGCATATTTACTGTTTGGTTTTCAATATATAACGCAGCTCTTACATAACCTGCATTTGGATTTACCTTAGAAGTAGTACTTACTTTCGCAGCTTTATCTCTACGATACTTCATCGCTTTATCGCTAGAAGAATTTGCTTTAACGCTCCAAGCTTCTCTATCTAGATTATTTACAAAAGGTTTATCTGCCCATTTAGTTAATGTCTTCGAAGTGGATGCGGTAACTCCCCAGTTCTTAGAGGAGCTTGTCCCGTAGTTAGCTCCTGTTCCTTGCCATTTAGCGCCCATACTTTCCGAGAATGAACTAGCGGAATTCAATGATATAGAATCAGAGTAAGTATCCTGGAACTGAACGGTCTTTAAGTTCAGTTCGTTCTGATGAATTTTCTCAGAACCTTCATTTCGGGTAGAGGCAAAATCTTGGGATCCGATCTCACTTATAATTTCGTCTGCCTGTTGGCTTGAATTTAATTCGATCGCTATCTTCATCGTTACCGGCGGAGCAATGATAGTGTCGATCATCGGGTAATCGGCCACCCATACGTTAGTCGTCGTTTCATTTGCATTCTGGATCCCATCACCATCGAAATCGTTTAGGATATTTGTTCCTGTGGGATCGATTGCTCCACCTAATGCTTTTACGCTTACCTTAGTTCCCGGAGGAAGGCTGAAAAGATTATCTATAGGAACGATAGGAGGTGTCGGCAAACCAGGAAGGCCGCCTTTATCGCGAATTAATGGAACCTTTTCAGCAACAAGCCAAGTTGCTTTTGTTAAATCTACGTTCCCGTTCCCAAAACCTAGATCACTTAAACAACCTGCAAAGGTAAATGCAACCGAAGCTAATATAAATTTCCTAACAACAATCCTGACGATCAAATCGTACATCGAACGAACCCCCGGCCCTATCACTTAAAGAACCCAATACAAAATACAAAACATCCCGGACAAATTTTTCGACGTGAGTCGACTTTTTTGACTAAGTTCAAATTTCTACTCACAGTTATGCCTGATTCACCTTTAAATCGAAACACAACTCGGACGTTTGGAAGGACGTTTCAAAAAAGTTCCCATTTTTGTCTAATTTTTTGTGTGAAACTTAAAAAAATTTTTGGAAATGTAGAGAATATAAACAGTTATCGCGATGAAACGAAGCTAACAGAAAAAATTTTGGGAACTCTTTCTCTCAAATGGGGTAACGCGTTTTCTTAAACGTGTATCCCATAACGGATACTTTACAGTATCCTAATATGGGATATTTTTACGGAAGATTTTTCACCAAAAGAAGGAACTTGCAATTTTTATAATATATAAATTCAATATTTTAGAAATTAATTATTTATAAAATGACCGATGTAATCTCGGTTAGCAGGGAAATCAAAGTATACATACCTTTGTTTCTTTATTTAAATCTGCAATGGCCCATACATTGCGAAGGATATTCCTCCCTTTTATTACTATAAAAAGCTTGTACTAAAAAGCCTTTTCATATAATCTTTCCCAATGACTCGGTCCTCTCTTAGAACTGACAGGGCTTTTCTTGTCGGGATCACTGGGATGATCGGTGGAGGTAAATCCACCGCGGCTCGGATCTTAGAAGAGTTGGGCGGAGTAAGGATCAGCGCTGACGAAATTGCCCGTAAATATACGGACCCAGACAGCCCGATCTCTAAGGAACTGATAGATTCCTTGGGTCCAGAAATTCTGGATGAGTCTGATAAAATAGATCGAAAAAGGATCGCAAAGTTAGTGTTCGGTAATCCCGAAAAACTAAAGATCCTAAACTCTTTAACACATCCGAGGATACGTAAGGAGTTTTTGGAAGTTCTGGGCAGCTTGAAAGAAGCGAGCCTGGTGCTGTGGGAAGTCCCACTTCTATTCGAAACGGACTCTTATACACTTTGTGATACTACAGTCTGTGTGATCTCAGACCCTGAAGTTTCCTTAGAAAGGACAGTAAAAAGGGACGGGATTAGCAGAGAAGAAGCGGAAGCCAGGGCAAAAAGCCAGCTTTCACTTCAGGAAAAAGCGAAGAAGGCCGACTATTCCATTAAGAACACAGGGGATTTGCAGGACCTTCGTAAAGAATGCGAATATTTGTACGCTGAGTTAAAAGGAAGAATGAAATGAAGGAAAAAATTTTCTACGTCATCAATCTGGACAATAAAAGGATCTCCCTACTCTCTCTATTTTTAGTGGGACTTCTTTTTTCATTCTTCTTCTTAGGAGTTTCCGTAGGTAGAAAGAGAGGCCAAGTGCAAGACGACCTGGCTCTGAACTCCAATAGAGATAATATACAATCCTTATCTTCTTCCGCTGTGAACCAAGCGATAGAAGAATCATCAGCTACTTCTAATATTAAAAAAGAAGAAGAAGTTAAATTCAGAAATCTTCCTCCTGGTGCAGAAGTTGTGGATCTAAGATCCGATATTTCTCCTGCAAAAAAAGAAGAACCATCTAAGATTGAAGTAGAAGCTCCATCTTCTTCTCATCCTGAAAAAAAATTAGTTCGGAAAGAAAAGGAATCTAAAAAATCCGTTCATACTTCTCCTCGTAAGGCGGCGGTACACAAGGCCGATAATGATTTTTTCGTTCAAGTAGCGGCGTTTAAGACCAAAGAAAAGGCAGATGAACTCAAGTCGTCTTTAGGTGGGAAGTCCTACGTGAAAAAAACTAAAAATGGCTATTTTACTGTCCGCATGGGAAATTTTCCGTCCAAAGATGACGCTGAAAAATCTATGAAAAAACTTCCAGGTAACTTGAAAGAAAACGCTTTGGTCTCTAAGGAATAATTTTTTTAGATATTCCTCTAGTTGAACTTCTGCATTTTTTCAATTGACCTAGGAACCGTGAAACCCCAAGTTCGTTGTTAACAGAAATGGATCTGAAAGAACTCGAACCAGTTCGTCTTGCCGTTGTCAGATCCACAATCGAAAGATTGCGTCATACATATTCGGATCTTTTAACATCGATTAAGGGATACGATGGGATTCCCTCCTTTTTCGAAAACAATCTCTATGCTCCTACCAATAAGGAAGAAAGAGACAATGCACTCGAAAGTTTATACGAAAAATTAAAAACGGTCGCGGGTAAGTCCATGACCGATAATATCCATCAGATTATTCTACTAAACAAACTCACTGACTCTTTGGATTTTGATACTGCAAAAGTAGTGATCGAAAACAATCTGATGGAGAATGGAGAAATTCCTCAAGAAAGCCTTTATGCAGCTTTGGGTGCGACCGGCAGATTCGATGATAGAAGAGCTCAGATCAGCATGGTGGGAGACACTCTAAAGTTCTTCTTCTCCCTTTCCAAACTTCCTATGGTAAAACTCATTATGGCGCCGATCAAAGTTGCGGCATCTATGGTAGGGGCGACTTCTTTAGTGGATACTATGGAAGCAGGTTATAATCTTTCTTCAAAGATCAAAGATTTACAACCATTCATTGATTCATTTATAGATAGAGAAAACAGACTTTTAGGCAAACTGATCAACGGCGAAAAACACGAGCCTATCCAATTTTAATTTTTCCAAAGAACTCCTTTTTGGATTCCCTCTTGCCTTTTTTTAGATTTCCTAAATCCTTTGCTCCGGCCGAATTTTTGGCCTTGGGGCAAACTCATGTTTATAGGACATTATAGCGTTTCTTTCGCTTCTAAAAAAGCGGAACCTAAAACTCCTCTTTGGGCGAGTTTTGTGGGAGTTCAGTTCGTAGATATTCTGTTTATGATCTTTATCTTATTCGGGATCGAAGGTGTCAGATTCGTTCCGGGATTTACCGAAGTAAATAATTTTGATCTTTATTATATGCCAATCACTCATAGTTTAGTGGGTGGGATCGGCTGGTCGATCTTATGTTTTCTGATATTTAAATTCGTTTTTTTAAGATCCAAACCATATTCAGATTCTTTAAAGAACAAAATTTCAGGACTCATTGGTTTGACTGTTCTTTCTCATTATTTCCTGGATCTTCCTATGCATACGCAGGATTTACCGATTCTATTTGATTCAGGTCCTAAAATAGGATTCGGCCTCTGGCATAATAGAACTCTTTCAATAGCAACAGAAGTAACTCTTACTCTAATCGGTTTGATCTTATATTTTAGAGCGACTAAACCTGGTCCTACATTCGGTGGTAAATATGGAATGCAGATCTTTGGTGGAATACTTTTGGTTTTAGCGATTGCTACCCCATTCTTCCCTCCTCCAGTTAGTATTCCAGAATTGGGAATCCAAGGACTAGTAGGTTATGCGGTGCTTGCTTGGGTGGCAGGCTGGTTAGACGGCAAAAGATTACCAGCTTAAGTCCAGATCTCATTAGGTAAATTTTTAAACTGTGCAAAATAAAACTCATTCATTCTTAGGAGCATTCGGTCTTTGCTTTTTAGTGATAGTTACGGGTCTTGGAATTGGGATCGCGTTTGCGATCCTTCAATCCGTAACAAAATTGAATTTAGATGCAAAAGTTATCACTGCAATAGGGAACTCTCTTTCATTTGGATTCGCAATTTGGATCGGACTTAAAATTTCCGGAAAAGAATATTCTGAAGTTTTAAGATTCCGGTCTCCAAAAGTTTTAGAGAGTCTCAGTTTTGCAATCACTGCGATTGGGTTCTCGTTTCTTCTTTCTGAAGTGGATAATTTGTTTTCTATGTTAGTCCCTAAGCCGGACTTTATCATAAACTTATTCCAAGGACTGTTCGATGGGGAGAATATATTTTTATCTGCGATCTTACTTTCAGTTGTAGCTCCACTCACAGAAGAACTTATGTTCAGAGGAGTGATCTTAGATAGATTTTTAAAACACTTTTCTGTATCTTCTTCTTTTCTTCTCTCTTCTTTCTTATTCGGGCTAATACATTTAAATCCATGGCAATTTATAGGATCCAGTATTCTTGGGATCTATATGGCTTGGGTGGTTTATAAAACAGATTCGATCTGGAATTCAATTATAGTCCATGCAGTCTTTAATGGGATCCCGCTTATCGTTCTGCACGGGCTGCAACTCGAGATCCCAGGTTTTTCGGCACCGATTGCTGGAAAAATTCAGGTTCTTCAACCTGTTTGGCTAGACCTTTTGGGCTTACTGATTACGTGTTTTGGACTATCTTTAACATTCTTTTTATTTAGAAGTCGTAACGAAAAAACCGCATAAGCTAACAATCCGAAGACTCATTTTTCCTATTCGGATTACAACTGTGTAGTTTTTTCGTTTTTAGAAGTCGAAGAGTATTGGCCGAACCATCTCGGCCATTCGTATATTCGGGTCACTCCGTTAGAATTAGAAAGGCAAACAAACAATGGTGGAAAACTCCGTCCAAACTACAAATTTTTCAGAAAAGGGAGCGATTAGCATCAATAGGATCCGAATCGGATTTTCTATAGTGATGCTTTTTGTAAACGTTCTGGCTTTATTCTCTCAAGGCTCCAGTTCTCAAACAAGTACACTCATAAACTTCTTAATAGAACTCACTATTTTCGGTTACGGAATCGCTCAGATCTTTTTACTCAAAAAAGGAAAACTCAAGAGCTCTTTTGTTACTCTCTGTGTATTCTTAGATATTTTAATGTATTCACTCATTTTCATCACAGTGACCATTTTTGCTGCGAATGCGGAAGCAATGGTCGGAACATTGAAGATGCCATTCTTCATCATGTTATACTTTTTTGTGATGATCTATTCTGGACTTCTTCTTTCCCCTAAAACCACTTTGATGGTCGGGTATCTAGCATTGATCGGAACATTCTCCATGGATTATTTTGCATGGTTGAATGGAGTGGAATTCAAATATAATACGGATAAGGCCACGGAGATCTCCGTATTTTTCGAGATCATACGATTCGTATTTTTCGTTTTAGGAATTCATATCCTAACTTCCGTAGTAAAATTTTTAGTTTCGGTTTCAGATGTGGCGATCAAGTCAACTGTCGAAGCAGAAGCTAAAAGTGAAGAAGCGGAGAAGGCCAAAAATAGAATTACTAGCGAAGCTTCTACACTTAACAAAAATACTTCAGAAATGAAAACTGAGATGGATACTCTGAACTCTGAGATCCAAAGCCAGGTTTCCAGTATGGAACAGATCAGTGCTTCCTTGGAAGAATTAGCAGCATCCACAGACAGTGCGGCGGAATTCGTAAAAGCTCAGTTTGGTAAGATAGAAGAATTAAACAAAGAGAGTGATACCTTAAATTCAATTTTAAAAGAAGTAAGAATTTCCACTGACTCTCTCTCCAAAACAACAGAAGAATCTAAGGTTTATAGCAAAGATGTTTCTGGAGCAATGGAAGTATTAGGAAATAATTTCGGAGAAGTAAGTAAATCCTTCCAGAAAGTCCAAGATGTAAACGATATCATGAGAGAGATCGCGGACAGAACCAACTTACTTGCATTAAACGCTTCTATCGAGGCAGCAAGAGCCGGGGAACACGGAAAAGGATTCGCAGTAGTGGCACAAGAAGTTGCGAAACTTGCTGATAGCGCTTCCGAAAACGCAGCCACAATCTCCAAAATTATTGGAGAAGCAGCAAAACTGATCACAAACGGAAACACTGCAGCAGAAGAAACAAAACGAAAAGTTTCGGTGCAAGAATCCGGATTTACTTCGGTAGTAGATAACCTGAACCAATTGAGATCTAGGGTAGAAAACCAAGGAAAAATCCATGAGTCCTTCTTAAAATCTTTCCGAGAATTATTTGATCTATCCAGACAGATTGAATCCATCGCGAGCGAGCAGAAGAACGGAACTAAAGAAGTGGTCCAAGCTCTTTCTTCTATTGAACAATCTTCGAATATAATTTCGGAAGGTTCTAATAGAATGAGAGCCAGCTTAGAGGAACTTTCGGAGCAATCTAAAAGGCTGGTAGTTCAGTAAGGTTGCCAGCGGTTTTTTAGAAGTTCAATATTCTTGACTTCCCGACATCCGTTGAAAAACTGACTTTCGTAACCCGTCGCGAGTGTGGTGAAATTGGTAGACACGCCAGATTTAGGTTCTGGTGCAGTAATGTGTGGGGGTTCGAGTCCCTCCACTCGCAAAAGCTTTCCTCTTCAAAACAATCAAACATTCTAGTTAAACAAGTCTTAGGGACTCGAAGCTTTTGAGCGAAAGAGTTTGCAGCGACCCATAGGGAGCGTAAGCAAACTCGTCCCGAGCCACGGATGGCGAAGGGCGCGAAAAAGACGCCGTGGAGCCAACTTTGCCAGGAAGGCAAAGTGCGTAACGGCGAGTCCCCTCATGTTGGAATTCCTACAAAAGATTCCAGTAAATCTGTTTGCCAAAAATCCAAAACTGTGATACGAGGTTTTCGCTAAAACACGAAACCACCGCACCGGCCCCCGCCCAGGAAGGGTGGGGATTCCTTATTTGCAAAACGGAACAGGGAATCCATATTAAACATTATAAATCATTAATACTATTGAACTAAATTTCAAAGATCCATTCTTCACCCACAAACCGCGAAGGATCGAGCCGGGGTCAAAAAATCGTGGATACGATTTTTTGACCGGAGGTGAGAGCCTGGCCCGAAGGGCGCGGCCTAGTCCTTCTGAAAGCTTTGAAACAAAGGTAAAATCGCCTCTGCTAAGGCAAGGTCGGACTTTTCTGTAATCTTGAGATTGTATGGATTAGATTCTACCAGTTTGGAACTTATCCCATGACTTTGAGCCCAGGTGCATAGGTCCGTCGGTTCGATAGTAGACGGTTTTTCCATGATCTTTTTCAGGATGTCTCCACGAATTCCTTGTGGAGTTTTCATAAACCAGATCTTCTCTCTGTTTAAAAACTTGATACTGTCTTTCTCTTCTTCTAAAACTGTTTCATGATTTTTAGAAGCAAGTGTGGCCACTCCAAATTCTTCTGTTGCACTGGATAATCTGTCCAGATCGTCCGGAGAAACGAAAGGTCTCGCAGCATCGTGGATTAAAATGATATCATTTGCAGAAAATTGAATACTTGATATCCCAGCTAATGTGGATCCGTGTCGAGTGTCTCCACCTTCTACAATTCTATCTCTTTCTCTAAGTAAGGAAGAACAAAGTGTTTCGGAGTCTATAATATAATCTTTGTGAGATACGAGGATTATACTTTTGGTTTTTCCCCAGTCTATAAAAGTTTCCAGACTATGGAGTAAGATTGATTTTCCGTTTAATTCTAAAAATTGTTTCGGAATATCTGACTTCATTCGGGAGCCTGTTCCTCCCGAAAGAAGTAGTAAATAAATATTACCCGAGGGAAACCAGGAGTTCATTTTCTAGGATTTGTTCCAGAGTTTGTCTTTGTCTTACAAGTTTGGTTGTTCCGTCTGTATCGATCAATACTTCAGATGTTTCCGGATAAGAATTATAGTTCTTTGTAGACATAGAAGAACAGTAAGCTCCTGCTCCTTCCATCACAACCAAGTCTCCGATCTCAGGAGTATGCGTGGTCCTAAGTTGAGGGCCACCTCCTTCTTCCTGAGTGATCAAGTCTCCACTTTCGCAACAATGTCCTACGTATACAAAGTCACCTGTCTTTTGGTCGGAGTTTTCCTTTTGGGGAATGACTATTAATGGATGTTTTGCAGCGTATAGAGCAGGTCTTGTATTCACATCCATTCCCATATCCAGTTTTACGAAAGTATACCCACCATCTCCAGTATAGACAATATCATCTACCTGAGTGAGGATTGCTCCGTTATTCACCATTAAGAAGGAGCCAGGTTCTATTTCCATTTTGAGTTGGATGCCCTTTTCTTTGGCATAATTTTCAAAGAGCTCTTTGACTGGTTTTCCAATACTTTGAGGATCGGTTGTTTTTTCACCGATCATTCTTCCTACCTTGAAACCTCCGCCCAAATTCACAGTCCTACAATCAGGGAATTGCGCTGCGATCTCTAAGGTATAATGTGCAACTGCCTTCCAAACTTCCGGATCGGAACCTGAACCTATATGAGTATGAACTCGAACCAGTTTAAGTCCGTATTTAGAAACGATCTCTTTTACTTTTCCGATCTCTTCATGCCAGATACCGAAGGAGGATGTTTTACCTCCTACATCTGTCTTCTTTGTAGCTCCGGAACCTAAACCTGGATTAAAACGAACGCTTACTTCTTTTCCTGGGAAGTTTTTTCCAAATTCTTCCAGCTGCCTGAGAGAACATGCGTTGAACTGAACTCCTTGTGGGATCAAATCCTTTAAGGATTTTGCCAATTGTTGGGAAGTTAGTAGAATATCAGAAGGTTTGAATCCTGCGAGTATCGCACGCTTCACTTCGTGTTCAGAGGATGCATCTATATGTATGCCCTTCTTCTTTAATATTTCCAGAACTGTTCTGCCTGGATTTGCTTTCATTGCAAATCGAACAGTAAGGCCGAAAGCGTTAGGAAAGGCAAGTGCGTCATCGCAACTTTTTTCAATTCCTTTGCGAGAGTACACAAAAAGTGGGGTCCCGAAATTTGTTGCGATTTTTCTAGCTTCTTCGGGGGTCAAAAATTTAAGATTTTCTATTGATTGCATAGGGTTAGAGGGTTTTCTAGATAGTTCTAGGCCATCTTTTAGAGCGGTCCGGGTTTTTTCAAAGGCAAAATTCCGATATGGCAGGCAAAATCACTCATCTCGAAGCTCTTTCCCAAGTCTGCAAACATCTGGATCACGGAACTGCAGAACAAAGAAAGATCGCAAAACTTTTAAGAGAAGAAGGTACTCGTAAGTTTGCCAATATTGGCGCGATCGCTCCCGATATTTTTTATTTTTATCATGTTCTTTCTCCTGTTCGGACCAAAAAGGCACTTCCTTGGGGAGACCTAAGTCATCACGAAAACGTTTTGGAACTAATCCTGAACTTTTTGGACGGGGTCCTTACTGTTGAAGAAGGAATTTATAGAGATCGTTTCTTAGCATTCACTTTAGGTTATATCATCCACTGCGCTGTGGATATCATCACTCATCCTTATATCTTTTTTATTTCCGGAGATTATTATAACGCTGATAAAGAGATCAGCTCCAAGGCTCAATACAATCATATGAGAGTAGAGTTCGCTTTGGACTCTTGGCTTCTAGATTTCAGATGGGGAATGACTCCTAAAGCATATGATTTTGTACAACATGTGGATGTGATCTTCAAAGGGAAAGATGGGCAGAAAAAAATGGACCCTATGCTTTGGAACTTTTGGTTAAAAAGTTTAAAGGCAACCTTCCCGAAAGAGTTTAAAGAGAAATATATTGGCTCCGAAGAAAAGATCATCCCCGGAGATATTCTAAACGAATCTTTCCTAGGTTATTTGTATTTCCATAGATACTTGGATTCCAGAAGTAAAATAGTAAGAGCAGCACTTAGCTTTTTAGATAAGATCACTTTGCATAAAGTTAATTCTTCCGTTCTAATGCTTCCACTAAAGGAACATATAGATAAAAGGATCATGAACGAAGAAAAAAGAGAATGGTCTTATCCTGCGGACCCAAATTTAATTCGTAATGATTCTTTCGTAGAACTTATCAACAGAGCTTGTGAAGCCGCAAAAGATGCAGTTACAAATGCTTGGGGTTATGTTCACGACAAAACTTCTCGTTCTTCCATGATCAAAGAATACCAAGGGTATAATCTAGATACCGGACTTAGGTTCCACGGCATAGATAAGATGCGTCAATTTTCGCCTTTATAAGAAATCAGAAATAAAACCAAATGAAACACGAACCCGTAGATTTTTTCACAAGATATTTCGTAGTACTTTTTAGAGACAGGGTCCAATCCCGTTTGGATTCTTCTGATCCTGTTCGTAAACTTTTGTATCTTGTTTTGGGACTTATCTTTCTAAACGGATTTCTATTCGTATTCTCTATCAAAGATATTTGGCAGGTCCCTAAGGCGGATCGTTATGAAAAACCTTCTCTACTTTTCGGGCTCAATACAGAAGGTAAATACGAACCTATTGCAGAGTTTTATAGATTTTCCAGAGTAGTAATCACTGACGAAGATCTTCCTGGCGGCTGGGATGATAATAAGGTCATTCGTTGTTTTGTTTCTACTGAAGATAATAATTTCAGATCTCATAAAGGTTTAGATCTTCGAGGGATTTTCAGAGCTACTATGGTAAACCTTCTTGCAGGAAAAGTAAAAGAAGGTGCCTCTACAATCACTCAACAGGTTGCGAGATTAAAATTTTTAAATACAGAGAGATCTTTTTTGCGTAAAGCAAGAGAGGCTTGGCTCGCATTACTCTTAGAATTAGTATTCGATAAGAAAACTTTAATCGGGATCTATTTAAATGAGATCCCACTCGGCCACGGAACAATTGGCGTAGGCGCTGCTGCAAAATTCTATTTCAGAAAAGATATCAAAGACCTAAGCTGGGGAGAAGCTGCACTTCTCGCAAGTTTGACCACAAGACCCAAAGAATTTTCTCCTTTGGTAAATCCGAATACATCTGCTTCTAAGGTAAGAGTTGTATTCAAAAAGCTGGTTGAGAACGGGATCCTGGATGTGGAAACCGCTGAAAGAGAGTTTGAAGCATTCTCGGAATATTATATAACCTTAAATCGTTCTCCTAACGATTCTGCATTCTCCGATCGTCTTAACAAATTCCCTTATTTTACGGAATATGTGCGTAAGAATCTGGCCCGTTATATACCTTCTCAACAGATCTATGAGGGCGGTTTAAAGATCTATACCACCCTAAATATACAGCACCAAGCCCAGGCAGAAAAGGCGCTTGTCGCAGGCCTAAAACAACAGACCCAATTATCCAACCAAAGGGCTTTCACCAAAATTGATTCTTTCGAAGATTCCTACGGCTCTACCTATAAACTTTTAGCTGAACTTCACGATCTTCCTGAATTCAAATTTAAGATCTCTCGTTCTTACAGAACATTTAATAGAGCCTGGCAGGAAGAATTCAGAGATGATTTATCTGTTTTAAATTTGATCTCGGGCACTGAGATGTTGGGAGAAGCAATCGACTGGAATTATAGAACCCAAGCAACAGAAGACCATCTACTTCCTGTAGAAGGAGCGTTAATTTCCATTCGTCCAGACACAGGCCATATCACCGCAATGGTAGGAGGTTCTGGATTTAGATCTGATAACCAACAGATCCGTGCATTCCAAGCATATAGACAACCAGGCTCTGCATTCAAACCATTAGTATATGCATCTGCGATGGAATTTTATCATGAACATCCGGATGATAAGAAAAATGTCACAGCTGCTTCTCTATTTGATGATTCTCCGCTTCAATATGTTTTGGAAGACGGAGATGAATGGAACCCAAGCAATTATTCAGGAGAATATTCCGGATTCATCCGTTTGAGAGAAGCACTCGAACTTTCCAGAAATAGTGTTGCTGTTCGATTATTAGAACATACAGGTTTAAATAATCTTCTACCAAGACTCGAAAAACTTTTACAAGTAGAGAATAGAAATCTTCCAAGAGATTTTTCCATTGCACTCGGAAGTTTTGAAGTTTCTCCTTATGAACTCGCAAGATCTTATGCAGTATTTGCTTCCGGAGGAAAACAAGTATTCCCTCTCAGCGTTTTATATGTAGAAGACGAACAAGGAAATCTAATCAAAGATTTCAGAAAAGAATTCGAATCCAAAGAAAGAAAAAGATTACTCTCGCCTGAAACTAGTTACGTCATCACTTCTATGATGGAAGACGTGATCAAAAAAGGAACAGGAACCGGAGCCAGATCTCATGGACTCACTCGTCCTGCCGCAGGAAAAACTGGAACCACAAATAATTTTAGAGATGCATGGTTCGCAGGTTACACTCCTGAACTTGTAGCGGTCGTTTGGGTGGGATATGATACAGGAACACTTTCACTCGGTCGCGGAATGTCGGGTGCCGTTGTAGCCGCTCCAATCTGGGGAAGATTTATGGCAAACGCACTTGTTAAAGAAAAATCTAAATCATTCGATTTCGGAGACGCAAAAATTGTGCGCAGGACCATCTGTTCTATCTCCGGAAAACTTCCAGGGTCTCATTGCTACCAAACAGAAGAAGAAGTATTCGACAAAGACACAGTTCCGAAAGAAGTCTGCGAAGACCATAGAGGAATGAGTGAACCGGATCCAACTCCGACCCACACCACAGACCCGGGAACGACCAAAAAGAAAAAACCGAATCTCTTTGAAGGTGACGAGGACGTAATCCGGTAAGTTCTAATACAAAAAGAGTTGTCGATTTCAGAACCGCCCACCAAATAGATGAATCAGCAGTCAGGAGTAACAGATGGCCATCGGTAAGGATAATAATAACAGCGTAATCGGCCCAGGTTCCATATTTGAGGGCAAATTCTATATCGCTGGTTCCCTACGTATCGACGGAAAATTCGAAGGGGAAATTAAAACCGACGACGCATTATTTATTGGAGAAACCGGTAAGGTTCGAACAAACATTTCTGCAAGAGAAGTGATCGTAGCAGGAACCTTGATCGGAAATATTAAGGCGGAATCAGAAGTCCGCTTGGAAGAAACTGGACGTCTCTTAGGGGATATTATCGCTCCCGCTCTTTCCCTGGCAAAAGGTGTGGTAGCGAAAGGAAATATCACCGTAACCGGAGGCCAAAAGAAAGACGTTAAAAAGATCGTAGAAGAATCTTTTGGCGGCACAAGGACCCTGGACAACGGAAAGGAAGAATAACTCTTAAACCCCGAGTTCTTTTTCCCACCCCTTAGATTTGTTCAAATCAAAAACTCGGGTGGTTCTCCGCCCGATCGACCGATACTGATAGTATGATCTTCAAGAAGCCCAGGCAATTGACCGCAGGAAAGGAAATCCTCCGGACAGATAATTTCACCCTGATCTACCTGGGCGCTTTCCATTTCCATTATTCCTTTTATTTCAGAGGAAACCTATACCACGGGAACCTGGATTTCAGAAGACGCAAGTTCCGTGTTATCCCTCTTGTAGCATCAGTCATTTTTATGGTACTATTCTTAGGAATTTGGATGAGCCCATCTAACGCTTCTATGGAATCTGCATCTACAGAAGTGACGGAAAACGATTCAGAAGATCTAAAAGCCAAAAAAGGTGACGAAAAATTCTTAGAAGAATCGGAAAAAGCAAAACTCACCATCTTGATGGCAAATGAGATCAAAAGTGCTTCTGACAAAAAGAAACAACTTAAAGTTGTTACCTACAAAGTTAAAAGAAACGAAACACTTTCAGAGATCGCAACTCGCTATAAGGTCTCCATGGAATCTATCGCAGGTTCCTCTAATATCAATTTAGAAGATACTTTATATCCGGGACAAATATTACAGATCCCGAATAAACAAGGTCTATTATATAAATTCAAAGCGGGAGATACTGTTGCTAAGGTAGCTTCTCTTTACAAAGTAAACCTGGATGAAATTTTAGAAGAGAATAAACTGGATGATCTGGACATTCTTCGTCCTGGCCAAAAAGTTTTTCTTCCAGGAGCTGTGATCCCGGATCCTGCACCTAAATGGGTGGTGCCTGTTACTTCTCATGTGGTCACATCCAATTATGGATGGAGAACCTTCCCTCAACATAAATTCCATGAAGCACTGGACTTGAAGGCAAACTACGAAGCAGTCATGGCTGCACGTAACGGTAAGGTTGTTTTCTCCGGATGGATGGGCGGTTACGGAAACGCAATCGTGATCGAACATAACGACGACTTCAAAACATTGTACGCTCACAATTCCAGACTGAATGTAAAACGTGGGGATTATGTGGTCGCAGGGAAAAAGATCGCAACCTCAGGATGTACTGGTTACTGCTTCGGACCTCACTTACATTTCGAAGTTATTCAAAAAGGGAAATCAGTAAACCCTGGAAAATATCTAAAAGGCCTCAGCTACAAAAGGGGCTCTAAACCGAACCATTAAGATTATGATGTTTCGATCTTTCCTTTTTACTCTTAGTTTTGTTCTTATATCAGGCTGCGGCCCTTCTGTTTCCGAACATCTGGAAAAAAGGACCAATTCCCAATATTCTTCCACTTATGGAATCGAAGTATTTTTTAATACTTCCAGAGCAGTTAATCCAGGAACACAAGTCGCCTGTTCTAATTCTTATTTTCTGAATTTCGGGAATATGGGAACACAATCCGGTTCCTGTTTGATAAATGTTCCTGCAGACAGAGAGATTGGCTCACTCCCCTTTGGCCTGGGAAATAAAGAGAAATCATTTCAATTTTTAGAACATAGAGTTGCTATCCAAGGGAAAACCAAAGAAGAACAAGAAAAACTTTGGTGGAAAAGAATAGAAGAAGATCCTTTCGAAGAAGTGATCGTATTTGTTCACGGATTTAATGTTAACTTCGAAGAAGCTATTTTAAGAGCGGCTCAACTTAAATATGATCTGAAATTTCCTGGTAAGGTAGCTCTGTATACTTGGCCAGCAGGAGGAGATGGTTCTATGCTTGGGACCTTCTTCCTGAAAAACACTTACGAAAAAAACTTAATCTCTGCAAGAAGCAGTAGAGATTCATTCAAATATTTCCTGAAAAGAATGGCCGCGACCAATAAGAAGATCCATTTGTTGGTACATTCTATGGGTCATCAAGTGGTCCTAAATTCAGTTTCAGAACTTTCTAAAGAATGGGGAGACAAACCTTTTCTAAAGGAATTGGTATTGAATGCTCCAGATTATGATACAGGTGAGTTCATACTCATCTTAGATAGTTTGCTAAAATCTTCGGAAAGGATCACATTATACTGTTCTCCCGGAGACTCTGCATTATTTGCTTCTGCCCAAATCCACCAGACAGGAAGATTAGGCGCCTGTTCCAAATTTCCTGGTGTGGATGTGGTAAATGTAAACCCGATCGACGCCTCCTTATTGTCATTGGGTCACGGATATTATTCTTCTCGCCCAATCCTGACCGATCTATACCAACTGTTTTTGGGCTTAGGGGCGGAGAAGAGACTGTTCATCCGTAAGTCCTACGGAAACGAAAACTACATTCTCCGAAATTAAATCCTTCTAAACCCAGAATCGATCCACCTGTCCCAGGGACGGGGAATCTGCTTAGTAACGCACGTTAGACGATATATCAAAAAATTGCCGGTTTTAGTCCGAAAGGATTAGGGATATTTTTATATCCTAATGGTTGTTTCAAAAAAGATTACAAGGTAATAAGTAATCCTTACAAAAATCTCACTTATATTCGATTTTACTTGCAAGGATCGCTATTAATTTTTGGCCCATATTTCCGTAGAAATTTTCATTCATCATTTTTCATTTATATGGTTGAAACAATCAGTTTTATTCGTAGATTAGAAGTATGCTCACAAAACCTAAGATCCTAGTTGTAGAAGATGAGATCATAGTCGCAGTTAACTTGGGCCAGAAACTTAAAAAATTAGGTTACGATCTAGTGGGCATCACTTCCTCCGGAGAGGAGGCCATCCAAAAGGCAGAAGAGAATCATCCCGATCTGGTCCTAATGGATATCAATATAGAAGGGAATCTGGACGGGATCCAAACTGCAGAACTTCTCCGAAACAGATTCCAAACTCCCGTTATTTATCTTACAGCATACGCGGACGAGAACACTCTTAATAGAGCCAAAAGGACCCAGCCTCTCGGTTATATAGTCAAACCATTCGAGTCAGACCAACTTCGCTCTTCTATCGAAGTTGCTTTGTATAAAAATGAGCTGGAACATAGAAACCGCAAAAACGAAGAATCCTTAAAATCCACTCTGAACCAAATGGAGTCAGGAATTATCACCACAGACGAAAACGGCTTGGTATTATTCTGTAATCCAGTGGCAGAAAAGATCGCTGGTCTTAGTTATGCAGAATCTATAGGACTTTCCTTAACAAAGATCCTAAAATTAGAAGATTCAAATTTTTCTTCTTATACTCTTCCACTTTCGGATGTATTGTCTTCTAACCAAACGATTGAGAAAAATGGAATATTCGCTGTCGATAGTATTGGAAATAAAACTTCAGTTTCTATCCAGATCTCCCCTATCTTAAATACAGAAGGAAAATCCAGTGGCTCGATCACTGTTCTTCGTTTGGGAGAATCGGATAATACCAATCAATCTTATCTGAAAGAGATCCATCATAGGATCAAAAACAATTTAACTGTTATTTCTTCCCTGCTAAGCATGAACGCTTCCAACCTAAAAGACCAGGAAACCTTGGATATTTTCAAGGACAGTCAGCATAGGATACAAGCAGTGGCACTTCTGCACGAAGTGCTTTATGAAAATCATGATCTATCTTCCATCAGTTTTGATCTGTATGTTCGTAAACTTACTGACCTTCTATTCGAAGTATATAAAGTAGATCGTTCTAAGTTCAAACTAGTGTTGGATATCCAAACTCCAAAGATCCCAAGCGAGATGGGAATGAACTGTGCATTGATCATTAACGAACTTTTAACCAACTCATTCAAACATGGATTCAAAGGTAGAGAAAGTGGTTCTATATTGATCCGTTTTAGTTTGAATGACGAACGATATTTCTTAGAAGTCAAAGATGATGGAGTCGGTCTGTCTGAGGATATATTGGCCCAAACACGCAATTCAGGCTCTTTAGGACTTTCTTTGGTAGATTCTTTCGTAAAACTTCTAAGGGGAAAGCTAAGTTTAGAGAACGAAAACGGCTGTAAGGTCACCTTAAGCTTCCCGGTAAAACACGAGACCTAAAAAACGTTTTACTCGTCGGCTGAATCGGATAACTCTGATCCCGATGAAGACAAACTTTGAATTCTTTGAAATCGTCGAGAGAGAAGACGGAGTAGCTATCGTCTTCTTAAACCGTCCCGACAAAAGAAACGCGATGAACTGGAGTTTCTGGAGAGACCTTCCCGATGTCGTACACGAAATTAACTCCAATCAAAAAATCAGATCCTTCGTAGTTGCAGCAAGAGGCAAATCATTCTCAACAGGTTTGGACCTGGACTCATTCTTCCAAGAATTTGGATCTGTAGTACAAGGTACATATGGAGATGATCGTAAAAAATTCTACGAGCTGATCCTAAGAATGCAGAAAGGGATCAACGCAGTTTATGATTCTCCTAAACCTTCTGTTGCCGCAGTCCAAAAACATTGTATTGGTGGTGGACTTGATCTCATCTCTGCCTGTGATATTCGTTATGCAACTTATGATGCAAGCATCTCTTTAAGAGAAGCAAAAGTAGCCATCGTAGCCGACATGGGCTCTATCAACAGGCTCCCTTCTATCATTGGCCAAGGAAACACAAGAGAACTCGCCTACACTGGAAAGGACATTGACGGAGAAGAAGCTCTCAGAATGGGACTTGTCTCTAAATTGTTCAAAGACCAGGATCAACTTTTGGAAGGTGCAATAGCAACCGCTTCCGAGATCGCAGCAAATCCAAGAATAGTGGTAGAAGGTACTAAGGAAGTAATGAACTACTCCGAAGGAAAACCTTTAGCTGTTGGTTTGAACTATGTCGCGGTTTGGAATTCCAGCTTTATGGATTCCAGAGATTTTAGAGAAGCGATGAAAGCCTTTAAAGACAGAAAAAGGCCTGAATATAATAAAAACTAATCTAGTGACTGTGGATGTGGGAACTCCTACAAACGAAATGAATACACTTGTGGAATTCCTACATCCTAATTAAACGTAAAGATCCAAAAGTCTGGATTTACCCTCAGAAGCCTGGGCTTGCACTTGAGCCTCTACGTTCAGCTTCAAAAGTTTAGAATTCATATCTGATTGAGCCTGGAATATTTCCCTAGGCAGATTGGCGATTCTTTCGATCATGAGAGATTGGCTGGTTTGGCTACCGATTTCCATTTTCTTTACCTCGTTTGAACTGGGGATTTTTTCTTTCCTTTGCCCCCGTTTCAATCATCGGTTGATCTGTGGAAAACTTGATTATTTTAGGAATTTTTTTAGCCTGTCCCAGTCGTGGGTTTTAGGGAACTGATCATAAGCGCCATCCATCGGGAAAGGCAGAGAGAATTTACTAAGGCGTTTAACCTATACAAGGAATCCCTGAATTTTACCCAAAATCCCAAAACTGTAGTGAAGGTGAAAAACCGTCAGGCCTGGTGCCAATATTATATTGGAAATACCAGAGAAACTCTGAATCTTTTTCAGGAATTACAGGATCGCTTTTCCACTCATCCGGAAAGCAGACTATATTATGCGAATTATCTCATTAAGGTTCACAATTTTAAATCTGCTAAAAAGATTCTCACCACAGCAATTGAGATATTTCCAGACCAGTTAGAATTATACCTAACTCTTGCGAGTTTATTAAAAGATACAGATAGATCCAACGAGGCAATCCAAGTATTAAAGCAGGCCTTATCCCAGGAAAAACTTTCCAGAGGAAGAGGTATCAAACGAAAAGATATTTGGTCGGAGCTTGGATATTTGTATTATCAGAGAGGAGATTATAACTCGGCCTTAGCTTCCTTAAAAACTGCCATGCGAATGGACGAAGAAGAAACATTCCTGCATTATGATATGATCGCTCAGTGTTATCTGAAAGTTTCGGATCATAAAAACGCACTTAAGTTTATAGATTTATACATCAAATATTTTGGAGAATCGGACGCGGACATACTCGTTGTAAAAGCGAGGGCCCACGCCCAGTTGCAAGAAAGCCACTTGGCCTGTGCATCTTTGCTACAGGCCTACTCCATGGAAAATGGTCTTAAACTTTCCGCAGAAGATATGGTAGATTTCGGTCCACTTCTGCAGACCGGATTTTTTGATACATTAGAGAATGTTGAAATAGACGAGGCCTAATCACTTCGCCTCTAATTTTTTCTTTGCAAGATCTTGGATCTTCAAGAAATCCTCTAACTTCATATTATTTTTTTCTCCGAGCGGAGAATTATCCATTTCACTATGATTATGAACATAAGGTATTCCAATTTTCAATAGGTCATCCTTGTCGATCACAATTGTTTTTGTTCCTTTTGTAACAGTGAGATAATCGGATGTAGGGATCATCTTAGAATGGTCTGAAGAATTTTCTAACTCTACTTTACCTTGGCAATGGCAGATAAGAGTCACATCCTCTACTACAGTTGTATAAAACTTGGTCCCTCTTACACCCGCAGTGGTTGTTGGAGTTCCTAAACTTAATCCCTCACCTTTTGCGAGTTTATTGGAGAGAAGCCAGGATCTTCCCTTCTCTTGGAAAAACTTTTTGTCTGATTTGATATCATCGAAGCGGAATCTGGAACCGGATTGGACCTCCAACAAGGAAGTATTCTCTCCAAATGCGATGGTTGCAGTGGCACCTTCGTCAGTAACCAATACATCACCATTTTGGATCTCTTTACCAATATCTGCCTTGGATTTTTCGGAACCTCTTTCCAAGGTAACATTCCCAACAACAAATGTGATTACTGCTTTATTTATATCTGCTTCCTTTTTGCCGCAAGAAAACAAAACACTTATTAAACTTAGAAGAAATAGAACTGATAATATTTTCATAGCGGTCGATCTTGGAGCTTCTTTTAAAGGAAGTAAATCGATTTTTAGTATAGAAGATAAAGTTTTAATTATTCTAAACGAAGAAGAGGACGAATAAAAGTCTTACGAGCGCCTATTTTTTCTTAGAAGTTTTCTTAGGAGCTGGGACTTTCCGTTTTATACTTTCTTTGGTTTGAATAAAGATCCAATCATTCAGGAACATTCGCAAGCTGGTTCACGTCCTCTCCAGGAACCAAAACGAACTCTCCATTGGAACCTTTTAGCCTACTTTCTAAATACGGTTTGTATTCTTCCGAATGAAAGAAAGTCTGCATTGCTTCTCTTGAAGGCCATTCAATGATCAAGAATAGTTGAGGAAGTTTTCTCTCCCCTTCTATTTTCTCCATATTTGTGGTTCTAGAAAGATATCTTCCTCCGAATTTTTCCACCATCTTGGTTACGTTACGAACATATGCTGGGATCCAACGAGCGCTGGTAATATTCAATTCTGCTACAGAATAATACTTCATGAACTTCTCCGCCTTCTTAGATTTTTCTATTCGGTTTTCTTCCGACAAATAGGAAAGGAAGCAAGCATTTTCGGGATTACTTTGAGATGTAAACTAGTGAAAATCCGTATATTCTTATGATCTTGAACGAATTTTTGAGGGCGATATTATAAGATCAGTCGAATCTTACTCGGTTTTAGTGCAAAATCCTCCTCAGACAAGAGGGATGTAATCGGTTCTTTTAATGGGATCGATAGAATATATCCACCGAGGAAAAAATGCAAAAAGAACATTTCGACGTGATCACTGTAGGCGCAGGTTTATCAGGGATCAGTGCAGGTTATCATCTTCAAAAACTTTGCCCGGGCAAAAAATACACAATCTTAGAAAGCAGAGCAGATATCGGCGGGACCTGGAGTTTGTTTCGTTATCCGGGAATTCGTTCAGATTCAGATATGTTCACCTTAGGCTATTCTTTTAGGCCATGGAAAGAAGCGAAGGCAATCGCCGACGGACCTTCTATCCTAAATTATGTGAGAGAGACAGCATCCGAATTTGGAATAGATCGTAATATCAGATTCGAGCATAGAGTAACATCAACTTCTTGGTCCAGTAAGGAAAACTTTTGGACATTGAATGTAGAAGTTGGACCCAAAAAAGAAAAGCGCACATACACTGCGGACTTTCTGTATATCTGCAGTGGTTATTATAATTATGATAAAGGATTTACTCCAAATTTTCCTGGAGCAAAGAACTTTAAGGGCCAGATCATTCATCCACAACATTGGCCAGAGAACTTAAACTACAAAGGTAAAAAAGTCGTGGTGATAGGAAGTGGTGCCACTGCGGTTACATTAGTTCCATCTATGGCGAACGATGCTTCTCACGTTACAATGTTACAAAGATCACCGACCTATATTACGAGTCTTCCGTCCAAAGATATAGTTGCAGATTTTCTGAGATTCATTCTGCCTGCGAAGCTGGCTCATCATATCACTCGGATCAAAAACATTCTGATCCAAATCTGGTTTTACCAAGTTTGTAAAAGATCTCCTAACTTTGCGAAATGGTTAATCAGATTGAGATTAAAAGTATCTCTTCCTAAAGGTTACGATATAGATACTCATTTCAAACCGAATTACCAACCTTGGGACCAAAGAGTTTGTTTAGTTCCTGACTCTGATCTTTTCAAATCAATCTCTAAAGGAAAAGCTTCGATAGTCACAGACCATATTGAAACTTTCACCTCCAACGGAATTAAATTAAAATCCGGAAAAGAATTAGAAGCAGATATCATAGTCACTGCAACAGGATTGGAATTACTCGCGATCGGCGGGATCCAATTGAAAGTAGACGGTGAAATAATAGACATTTCTAAACAATTTACTTTCAAAGGGCTAATGTTGAGTGGAGTTCCTAATTTTGCATTCTGCGTAGGTTATACAAATGCATCTTGGACATTAAGAGCTGACTTAACTTCCACATATGTTGCAAGACTTCTTAATCATATGGAAGCAAAAGGTTACAAACAATGTGTGCCCGTTTGTGATCCTTCAAAAATGGAGAAGGAGCCGATACTCGATCTAAATTCAGGATATATCCAGAGAGCGATAGAACAATTCCCTCAAAGAGGAGCAAATCGTCCCTGGAGGTTCCATCAGAATTACCTAATGGATCTATTCGATATAAATTTCGCCAACGTGAACGACTCTAATTTGTCGTTCGGATAAATAATTAAAATAGGAAGAAGAAAAACCAAATGAAAAGTTTTAAAAATAAAGTCGCTGCTATCACCGGAGCAGGCTCCGGAATGGGGAGAGAACTTGCTATCCAGCTTGCAGAACAAGAATGCAATCTTGCATTATCAGACGTAAATGAGGCTGGCCTTGCTGAAACAGTCCAATTAGTAAAGAAGAAGAATCCTAACGTATCGATTACCAGCCAAAAACTAGATGTATCAGATCGGTCTGCAGTTTTTGATTGGGCCTCTAAAGTAGCCAAAGATCATAATAAGGTAAATTTAATATTCAATAATGCAGGTATAGCTTACGGCTCCACGATAGAAGGTTTTGAATCCAAAGATTTTCAAAGAGTGATGGATATCAATTTTGGTGGAGTGGTAAACGGAACCCAAGCATTTCTACCCTATCTAAAAGAAAGCGGAGAAGGCCATATCATCAATACTTCCAGTGTATTCGGGATCATCGCAGTTCCGGGAACTTCTGCATATAACGCATCCAAATTTGCAGTTAGAGGATTTACAGAGACCTTAAGACAAGAATTGGATTTTACCAAGGCAAAAGTTTCTGCCACGAGCGTCCATCCAGGCGGGATCAAAACAGCAATTGCAAAAAGTTCCAAAACAAATGATAGCGTGAAAGCGCTCGGCTTAGATCCAAACACTGCTGGAGAAAAAATGTCTGCTCAGTTTATAACCACTGCAGAACGTGCAGCAAAAGTGATCTTAAAAGGTGTAAAGAAAAATTCTCGCAGAGTACTCATCGGACCAGATGCGGTTTTCTTAGATTTGATGCAGAGAATTTTCCCAAGTTCTTATCCTAAGATCATTACTAAGGCACTTATGGGAAGAATGGCCAAGTAGAACTTAAGAGCTGGGAAACCGGCTCTAAATCCCAACTTCATTTTGTTTATAAATAAAGTGGATTTGTATACTTTATAAAACCTAAATTCATTCGCTGTTTTTCTAATTTTTAGGTCATACTTAAAGTATGAACAATATTAGGAAAACCAAACTAGGAAACCAAGGACTTATCGTTCCAATCGAAGGACTTGGCTGTATGGGTATGACCCAAATCGCTGGTGCAAATATTTACGGCCCGAGTGATGAGTCAGAATCAATAGCGACAATTCATCGCGCGTTAGAATTAGGTGTCAATTTTTTAGATACCGCAGATCTCTACGGGCCTTTGAAAAATGAAAGGCTAGTAGCGAAAGCGATCCGAGGAAACCGAAATAAGTACATTATTGCTACCAAGTTCGGATTTGAAATTGATGATCAGGAACAACTCACTTGGAAGATCAACGGTCGCCCTGAATACGTCAGAAAGGCGATCGAACGTTCCTTAAAAAATTTAGGAACGGATTATATCGATCTTTATTACCTTCACCGTTTAGATCCAAATACACCGATCGAAGAAACAGTGGGAGCGATGTCCGATCTCGTGAAAGAAGGAAAAGTGAAATATATCGGGCTTTCGGAAGTAGGTTCGGAAACGATCCGAAAAGCAAATAAAATTCACCCACTTTCTGCAGTTCAATCCGAGTATTCCCTTTTCGAAAGAGATATAGAAAGATTAGGAATTTTGAATACTTTAGAAGAACTTGGAATCGGGTTAGTGGCATATTCTCCTTTAGGAAGAGGATTTTTGACCGGACAGATCAAGACTCCTGAAGATTTTGAAGAAAACGATTTTAGAAAGAACATACCTCGATTCCAGGGAGATCAGTTTTACAAAAACATAGAACTTGTGAAAGAGATCGAAAAACTTGCGACTCAAAAAGGAATTTCTTCTTCTCAATTGGCTTTAGCTTGGGTTGCATCTAAAAATATAATCTCTATCCCCGGGACCAAAAGGATTAAATATTTAGAAGAGAATATCAAAGCCGCAAATATCTCTCTTAGTAAGGAAGAATTGGAAAAATTAGAATCTATCGTTCCAATAGAATTATCTACCGGGAACCGATATGACGACAACGGAATGTCCATAGTAAATCAATAAGATTTTAATTGTACATTAGCTCCCGATTTTTTTAAGCAAAAGTTTAAGAATAATCGGGAGAACTCAATTTTCCAAACGGTCAAAATAAAGATGAGTTCTAAAAATTTAGTCACAATCAACTCTGTGTCGGAATTTCACGAGATATTCGGATATCCTAAACCCGCACATCCCCTAATTAGTATCACTCAACTAAAGGGCACCAATTCCAAAATGAAATCCTTTATGACAGAAAATAGATTCATGTATGATTTTTACACCATCTCTATAAAAAGAAACATAAAAGGGTCTATTAAATATGGAAGACAAAGTTTAGATTTCAGGGAAGGAATCATGGGATTTAGTTCACCCAAACAAATTTTTTCCTTCGAAGATGATATAGATATTTCAGAACTTTCGGGCTGGTATCTGATATTCCATACCGACTTAATCAGAAATTACGATATCGCAAGAAGGATCAAAAGTTACGGTTTCTTCTCTTATGAAGTGAATGAGGCATTACACCTTTCCGAAAAGGAAGAGTCCATAATCGATTCCATTATGAATAACATCCAGGACGAATATCTCACTTCGATAGACTCGTATAGCCAAGATCTCATAGTTTCGCAGATAGAGTTATTGATCCAATACGCAAATCGATTCTACAATAGACAGTTTATCACCCGCAAAAATATGAACCAAGATCTCTTATTCAGTTTGGAAAAAATATTAGAAGAATATTATATATCTTCTAAATTTTCAGAATTAGGGATCCCGACCGTAAAATACATATCATTCCAGTTGAGCGTCTCTCCGAATTACCTGAGCGATATGTTACGCAATCTTACTGGCTATAACACTCAACAACATATCCACAATTGGATTATAGAAAAAGCGAAAGAAAAACTATCTACAACTTCCCTATCTGTAAACGAAATTTCGCTACAACTCGGATTCGAATATCCTCAGTATTTCAGTAGATTATTTAAAACGAAGACGAAACTTTCTCCAATGGAGTTTCGGAATTCATTCGAATAGCAATACTACATTACTCCTCTTCAACCGAAGCACTTGGTGCATTTTTCTTAACGGACTCAATCCCATCTTTACATGCTTGTTTAGAAGTATAACCTTCTCCAGTCGCAATAATCTCTCCATTTGCAGCTTTTAATCTAAATCTGTATTCTCCTTTAGCATCCTGATAAATTACGAATTTTGCAGACATTTGAACCTCCGATTGGTGGAAGAAATATAGTGCAACGTAAAAGAGACAGTCAATTTATTTTTGGAATTTTGCCCATTAAAACGGTTGAGGCAAGTTTGATTCTTTACTTTACCAGAATCAACAATAGGGTCTAAATGCCCAGAAGACAAAATGAAACGTTTTATTCCCTGTGCTATTACGACACTTCTACTTGGAACCAATTGTTTTGCAGTTCCTACGAACGAAAGGACTGCATGCCATTATAAACTCAAAAATAATATCGGTTCATTAGGCAATGATAGTTGCATGATCTCTGTAGGTCAAATTTTGACTTACAACGATCCATCCTCAACTCCAGAACAAAGAGAGGAAGCTTTAGGTTTCTTCAATCTTTTCTTTCCAGACTGCGTAGAGTATCGAAATGAATACGAAAAATGTAATAAAGAAATTAATAACTACATTCCGACACTACATCCTCAATAAAGATTCGTTTTACTTTTTAGGCGATTCGGGATATTTCATTTGATAATCAACATCTTCATAAAAATGATCGAACCGCTTTGTAATAAAGATATTTGCATCCGAAATATTATCACTGAAATCGCCAATTTTAAGATTTGCATAACTTCCATCGGAAGTCTGACGCATAGAGCATCCGATCAAATTGGTTGAAAAACTTACCGTTTTACCTGTCCAAGCAAAATAGAGATTCTCTATATCAATAGTATGACTAACGTTTAAATGAAAATTTCTTCGTTAGTAACAACGAATTATTTCAAGGTCTTATTCAGAGACTTCGACTCTTTGACCCAACTTCGATAATTGTAACTTTGCATTTACTATAAAAATACCAAATATCACAAGGAATGCTCCGCCAAGATCATAGATATTGGGAGCTTCCCCCAAAACCCAAGAAGTTAACATTGCAATTACAGGGATCAAGTTTCCAAATATAACTGCCTTATCAGGGCCCACTGCTTGGATTCCGTAATTCCAACAAAGATATCCTAAGAATGTACTTAAACCGGCCATATACAGGATCGCGAACCAAGCTGAATTAGGTATGGTCGTAAATTCAGTATTCCAGTCTCCATTGATCAAAGTTAAAACAAACAATGTAAGAGTACCGAATAACGCGGTATATGCAGTTGTTTGAATAGTAGAAACTCCCGGAATATACTTTTTCATTCCTACAGAGTAAAAGCTCCAACAAGTAGCCGCCATCAGAATAAATAATATCCCTTCTCCATGAAACGCGTTTAGAAGAGCATCCATACTTCCATCAGAAATGACAAGTATAACACCCAGAAAAGAGATCAAAGTTCCTAGATAATGTTGAAACTTGATCTTAGTTTTTAACATAAAGTAAGAGAGAAAGATAGCAATCGCAGGACTAGCAGCAATTACGATTGCTGCGTTCATAGGAGAAGCCTTCTTCATTCCAATAAAGAAGAAAAAATTAAATCCAAAAACTCCGATGATTCCAAGCGAAACAAATACTAGTAAGGTTCTTCTATCTACCTTTAATAATTTTCTATTCGTAATGAATACGAACAAAAATAAGAAGAAGGTTGCGAATACGAAACGAAGCGCTCCAGCCAGGCTTGGTGAGAAGTAAGTGAGTGCTTCTTTTGCCACATGAAATGTAGTTCCTGTAATGAGAGCAAAGAATATTAAAGAAAGATACGGTTTGATAGATTGCATTTTGAATTCCTATTCTGTTTTTAAAAGATTTTCATATTCTTTTAATTTTGTCTTGGTAAGTCGGATCATTGATTCTAGATCCTTTTTCTTTTGTTCCAGTTTTTGAAGATGAGTCTCTAATATTCGTATCCTTTTATTTAAAGGAGGTTTGAAATTTTCTCCGCTTTCTACTTTATCTAGGATACATCCTTCTATGAAGAATTCCTTGATATCTTCCAAAGACATATTCATCTCTTTTAAAGTTCTGATTCCCTTAAGATGGCGGATCTCCTTTTCAGAATATTTCCGATCTTTTCCGTACATTCTTTCAGGTTTGCGTAAAATTCCAATCTTCTCGTAATAACGGAGTGTATAAGGACTGAAATTCGTGATCTCTGAAATTTCTGAAATACTTAGAGACTTACTCATTCTGATTCTCCGGATTCCTTGGAACCCTATAGATAAGACTCACCTAGAGTTAGCTCTAAGTCTAAATTTATCCTTAATTTTGGGAAATTTTTAGTTTTGAGAGAAAAGGATCTCGACTCGTCTACCATCCCAACGGCAGAGCTCCGCTACGCCTACCGGCCATCTAGCAAATATAATATGAATAAAAAACACATTTATCTGAATAAACAACATCGCTTCCTGCGAATAATCGCCTAAGGTAGGATTAGGCAATGATATGGCAGTATCAAATCTTTACCTTCTCTTCTAATTCCTGTACAATCCTATATATAAATTGCCTATTGCAGGAGGATTGAAATGGAACGGTTTTTTAAAAAGGATAATTATGAAATCGGCATCACAAGGACAGAATCGAAAAACATATTTGTTCTTTCGTATATATTCTTTCTTCTCTTTATCTTATCCGGATGTTGCGTGCCTACTAAATACCCAAACTCGGATCATTACAACGGGAAACATTTCTACAATCCAACCCAACTTGAAGAAAATGGAATATGGAGAACTTTAAAACTTCTTACCACAATTGATTTTGAAGATTGGCCAAAGAAGGCTCAAAATGAAAAAACAAATCTGATTAAAAATCCATTATATAAAGATCAAATCGCGATCACTTTCATTAATCATGCCACTGTATTGATCCAATCACGTGAGATAAACATCCTTACCGATCCGGTTTGGTCTGAGAGGATCAGCCCGGTGAGCTGGGCAGGAACAAAAAGAGTCAGAGAACCAGGTATTCAGATAGAGGACCTTCCTCCGATAGATCTGGTGATTATCAGTCATAACCATTATGATCATCTAGACTTGGAAACTTTAAAAACGCTCAATAGAAAATTCTCTCCTAAATTCCTTGTTCCGTTAGGAGATAAGGAACTACTACAATCTGAAGGAATTCCGAATACAGATGAGATGGACTGGTGGCAAACAATCAAAATAGAAAAGAAAGCAGAAGTAACTTTTGCTCCTACCCAACATCTTTCTGCAAGAGGCATATTCGACTGGAATCGCAGTTTATGGGGCAGCTACATGATCACAATCGGGAATAAACGAGTATATTTTGGCGGAGATGCTGCATATTCTTCTCACTACAAAGAAATTAAAAGACGTTTAGGCGAACCAGATATTTCTCTTTTGCCGATCGGAGCTTATGAGCCTAGATGGTTTATGAGGTTAGTCCACATGAATCCTTTGGATGCCATTCAAGCTCATTTGGATTTAGGTTCTAAACTTTCAATAGGGATACATTTTGGAACATTTCAACAAACAGAAGAGGCATTAAACGCACCAGTCGAAGAATTAAAGAAGGAATTACTTAAAGCCGGATTGAATCTAAGTAATTTCATAGTACAGAAAGAAGGAATAGCACGGATTTATTAAATCAATTTAAAAAGACCTCGGTGATCGCCTTCCATTCTTCATCTTATTAGCCTTGACTCTTAATTAACAAGATGAAGAATTAAATCCATTCTGGAGTGGTCGTTCCGTGATTCGTATCGATCCAAAAGCCTGACAAAAGGAAAATAAAATGGGACTAACAAATTTAGGTATATTTCACACTACGATTGGAGTTATTGCTATCATAGCAGCAATCATTTCATTCATAAAATACGGTATAATTAATCTATCACAACTAACGGGAAAAATATATTTTTATGCCACATCCATTGCTGCGTTAACGGCATTAGGAATTTCTAAACATGGAGGCTTTAACCCGGGGCACGTTCTTTCCATAATCATTATTTTTTTAATATTAAGCGCATTCTTTCTTTCAGTAAAAAAGAAAGGAAACAACAAAAGTCGCTATTTTGAGAATTTCTTTTTATCTTTCAGCTTTTTTCTGTCGTTAGTTCCTACCACAAATGAAACGCTCACTCGACTCCCCGTAGAGCACCCATTGGCAAAAGATATAACTGATCCCTTAATTGGTAAAACCTTACTTGTGTTTCTTGTATTTTTCATTCTTGGATCGATCTATCAATTTATAAAACAGCGGAGAATCAATAAGGCAGCCTGATAAACTTATTAGTCTGAATTTGAACGTTTTCTATCAGTCTTCGGTTAAGAATGAAGCGCTGGAGATTGATAGGAAAAGATCTCTACTCAAAAAGTATCCGCATTTTCTTACTGAAAATATAATGCTGCAAGAAAACCATATCATCCGGATTAGAATCAAAAAAGTTCACACCTAATTGGAATTTCCCGTTCCCGATTTCCAAAAATCGAACCACTTCTCCTCTTAAGACTAAATTCCTTTCAGAGATAGGAATGAACATCTTGATGATATTATGTTGTTTTAGATAATTAAAAGTTCTTTCATCTTCTATTTCGAATAGAAGTCCATTCATACTAATGTCAAGTATACGAGTCACTGCTTCTTCGTTTCTAAAGTTTTCCTGACGTATATAAACCTTAGTCAAAGCATAGGTAAGAATATCTCCTAATTCTTCTATATATAATGCCTGTTGTTGTACGATAGAAAATTTATCCATCGCTGTAGAGAATACTTTCACATAACCGATTGGATCGTTGAATAAACGGATTGGAGTGACTATATAAGAGATTAAGAAGTTACGGACTTCTTCCTTTTGAAGTTCTCTGAAGAATTCATCTGCTTTTGCCTGCCCTCTGGTCTGAATCAAGCTTAGATACTCATCACGGAAATTGTCTAGATATGGATCCTTCTCCTCTCCTATATAACTTTTGATTAAAGAACAATCAGGAACATAGACGGAGCGATTATACTTTTTTATAAAGTCTCCAAAAAATCCTCCATCTTTTCCAGGACCGAAAAATACGACCTCATAATCTTTTGAAATTCCCAGAATATATTCAGTAACCATTAAGTTGATTAACTTAAGGCTTGGATTATCCTTTTTAATTTCTTTCATTAGATGAAAAAATCTTTGTTCAACACTTAGATTTTTTCCAAGTTCTCTTTCGCCCCCGCTTAAGGAACGATAGAGGATCACATAATTCATAAAAAGATCGTCTACTGCCACCCTCAGGTTTTTACGGAATGCGGCTGCTTGTAATTCAGAAGGGATCTTAACTCTTACATGGTCTTCCCAAAAGTCCAGAAGTACCACTTCGAATTGATAAAGTATATTCAAGATCTCGAAACTGATTTTTGCTCTTAATATCCCTTTTGGTTGGAGATAGGGAACATAGAGAACGAGAGTATCTTCGCTAACTTCCTCAACGACGGAGTTAAGCTTCTCCCCTTCATAATCGAATGGGAATTCTCTTTGATCCGCTTTCAAACTATAGAATAAGTGTTTAACTAGATTAATATCTGAACCGATGATTGTTTCCCCAAACATCGTTTCTAAAATTGTAATCAGTTCCTGGAGTGTATCCGATCGTCCTACAGCCATAGCAGTCCGGGTAAAATTCTCCCGTATCTTTATTTTCGACTTCGGGACTTTAGGAATCCAGTGCTACCTTTCATAAATCGGAGCATTCTTCTTTTTTTCGCAAATGAGACATATACGAGTATTTTCCGGAAGGAAATTGTTCAGGGGATTTTTATGCTTCTGCCGAAAAATAAAGCATGGCAGAGAACAAGTCCGAACTGAATCCAGAACTTTTCGATATGATGCGTCGTGGACAACTTTCCGCGAATAAGATCCTTAACTTGATTTCACTTAGAGAACTTGTGGATAAATTCGCTTCCAAACCATTTTTGGAAGAAGAAAAACTCCAAGAGATCAAGGAACGCACTGGAGTGGAGCCGGACATCCTTACTTGGGGTGATTATTTCCAAACTGAGATCGCTTCCCGTTATTTTGATAAAACTGATTCTGAATTTTCAAAGATCGTGGACACTATTCGTTTCGATCTGATCTCTGCTCACCTGATCTTCTCCGCTAAACCTGATTATTTCGTGGACTCTGTTAGAGGCCAAGCTCTTGTTTCTAAGTCTATCGATAGCTCATTCTGGACTTTAGAAGATGAGGAGAATGTTCATTTAGAAATTCTTCTGGATTATTACGACCAAATGGGTATCGGTGAAAAACCTCTTTCTGTTTCGGATCGAGTTTGGTACGAAAGTTTTGAATTAAAACAGGAAGCTGTTTAATGGCATTAGTCGATTCAGAAACAGTAGAACTTTCTTCCGAATCTAGAATAGAAATTCTTTATCTGAATAACCCGGAAACTAAAAACTCCATGACCGTTGCCATGGGTCATGAGTTCCAAGCTCAAATAGAAAAACTCAAAAAAAATCCACCTAGAGCGGTTGTCATTACTGGTAAGAACGATATTTTCTCCGCTGGTGGTAATTTCGAATTATTAAAATCTTTCGCCGAGAAGTCTTTCGAACAAAACAAAAAAGAAATGTTCGAATTTTATAATCTATTCTTAAGCGTTAGAGATCTAAATGTTCCTGTGATCTGTGCGGCAAATGGTCATGCAATCGGTGCAGGACTTTCCATTACTCTTGCTTGCGACCTTAGAGTTTTTGCAGATGAAGGAAAATACCAATTTAATTTCGTAAAATTGGGAATTCATCCAGGAATGGGTTCCAGCTATCTTGCAAAAGAATTGTTCGGGATGGAAACTGCAAACCGACTTTTATTTTTAGCAGAAACTGTAAGTGGTAAAGAAGCTCATTCCCTAGGAATTTGTTATGATTCCGTTCCCAAAGGAGAAGTTTTACAAAGAGCAACTGAGATCGCCATTTCTCTAAGTGAAAGTGCTCCTATGGCGCTTAGTGAATTAAAGAAAAATATTTACGATCGTGAAAAACTAAACGCAGCTTTGCGCAAAGAAGCAGAATCTCAAGCTCTTAACTTCTTATCTCAGGATTTCAGAGAAACGATCAAATCAATAGAAGAAAAAAGAAAACCGGTTTTTAGAGGGCGTTAATCAAAACGTCCTATTCAAGGGCGAGTTGTATTAACGATTAAAGATTCTTTAATAAAGGTTTTAATTCGAGAAGTATCTGTTCTTCAGGAATTGCCAAATCTAGTTTATCTACTTTTTTAGGAATTCTTCCAGAAGAGACATCATCTCCCAATGCTTTGATCTTAGCTAAGATAGCCTGATCTGTACAGTTAGAGATCGAAATAATATTAGGGACTTCTTTTCCCCAAGAAAATTTCAGTCCTGGAGAATCTACAAAGAAGGATTCAGTGATACCATCACCTTCTTTATCTATCATAGTATAAACTGTGGAATCTCCTGTGACTACAGTGACTTTCTTCCCTTTTAAAAAACGATCTACTTTGATCCGGGTGTTTGTCATGTCCCGGTTCCAAATATAATAGTATAATTTATCTATCTGAGAATCAATCAGTCGATCCACTGCAGTTTTAAAAAGTTGTCCGTATTTTTTCCCAACTTCTTCTTCTCCTCTCATGAGGCCATCTACTTCTCTTGGAGTTGTAGAATGAAGATAAAAATCAGGAAGCCCGTTAGAATGATTCGTATAGAATATTTGCTCTTTTCTATCGCCAGGATAAGGATTCGAATCTACAGAAGTATTATGCAAAAAACCTAATAGGAATTTTTTCCTTTCTTGGGTTTTGGATTTCAATTCTTCAAATCTTCCTCTAAGAGAACTTGTTTTTGGAGAATCTTTTCCGTAGATACGCTCTGTTCTCGAGTATTCAGCATACACGGCCTTCTCCGCTGCATACGATTTCAGAAGTTCATCATCATATTTCAATAGAAGATCAAATTCTTTATTCTTCTCTTCCGGTTCTGCAGAAGCTCCCGGAGTAGTATTCGCTTTAGTAGTTTCCGCCTGGTTTGGTTCTGTTTTAGAAGAAGGTTTGGTTCTTTCCGATTCAGGTAATTTATAATATTCTTGTTCCAGATCTTTTAGTCTGGTGAATTTATAAATTTTATTTAAATAGTCCTTTTCCTTGTCCTTTACCTGGGCTGGATCATCGAATCCATCCTTTAAAAGAGTAAGTTGTCCTCTATCAATGATGAGTAACGTGGATTCTGAAGTATCTCGATTCAGATTTCTCTCAGGAAGAGCCTTACCTTCTTTATCCACCAATTGTATATAATGAAATGCTACACGATCCGTGCGGAAATCGTTGATGTTTGTTACATCTGGAGAATTTTGCAGATCCGGAGCTGCAGATAATATGACCCCGGAGATCAAAAGAATAAAAACGACTAAGGTTGTACGTTTGGACCCGGACATATCCTTAATACTATCGGCTTTGAAAAGGGCCAAAACAACCCTTTCATCCAGTTAATTTAAGGAGAAAACTCCGGAATACCGGATAAATCTTAAGGCTGTCTTGTATGGGTATAAGAGAGCAAATAGCTTAAACCTGGCAGATCTCCCACTTCTCCGCCTAACTTATATTCGATACTATTTAGATCAGGATAGTTTTCGAATAAGGTTTTTTCAGTCGCTAAGAATGCAGAAGATAATAGTCCCAATTTTTTACGCTCTATCTCTGCAGACTTTTGCTCTTCTGTCATCTGACTTGCATAAGTGTAATCGATACGGAACTTCATATCTGAAAGTAAGTTTTCCAATGTGGACTTTCTCAAATCCAAGATCAAAACATCTCCTCTTTTCCAGATAGAGATCACTGAATCTTGCAAGTTCGGAAGTTTTTTCAGATTTCTATATTGAGCAGAAGCATTTGGAACAGTAGGATCGAAATAACTGGATTCTCCAGCTTCTCCCACCAATGTCAAAACATCATGTCTGAAATCCTCACCAGTTAAGAGGACTTTTCTTTTTACTGGGAATACCTGACCTTCTCCATCTGAACCGTATATTACGATTTCTTTTCTAGGATCGAAGTTTGGCAGATCATATAATGTGAATGGAACGAGTAGTTTTAATGGATTTTTTCCTGCGAGGATAAACCCGGTTAGGAATAATAATACGATTATCCAAGAATAAGTTAAGAATAATATCCTTTTGGATTCTTTAGAATCGGCGGCTCTGGTTGCCAATTCGAAAACCCATGTATAGAAGGTATCCAAATGAGTGAGGAAGCGATTCCAAATTTCCTTAATCTTTTGCAAGTTCATACGCTCTCACACCTTCTAATATACTTTTGGCCAATTTCACTTGATGAGTTTTATCAGCCAATACCTCTGATTCTTTATTATGGGTGAGGTAACCCATTTCGACCAGAATGGCAGGCATCAAACTTCCCCTTAGCACAGAAAAGTCCGCCTTCTTCACTCCTCTAGACAATATCTTTGGACCAAGGTTTTTTTTCATCTCAGATTCAACACTTCTGGCGAGAAGACGGCTTCTTCTTTGGATCATAGAGGACATCATTCCGGCCTGGATCTTCCCGTAGGAGGTCCCACCTTTTTTGCCTGAAATCCCATTTTCGAATAATGAGACTTCTCTTGCGGTTTCTGTGCTGGGGGTCTGGGATAAATAATACACTTCAAAACCATTTACATCCGAAGAAATGGAAGCATTACAATGTAAACTTACAAATAAAACGGATCCGCCCTTTTGGATTTCTTTATTTGCGATCTCTGACCTTCTTTCTAATTCTATAAATGAATCATTGGATCTGGTTAGGATCACTCTAACTTCAGGATATACCTTATTCAGGAATTTTTTTACGAAGCGGGCCACCTGGAGAGAGACTAATTTTTCCTGGGTTCCTTTATCAGAAGAAGTCCCTGGATCTTTTCCTCCATGTCCCGCATCCACAATGATCGCAGAAAGTTTTAACCTTTCCGCTTTAGGTAATAGATCGAATATAAGTTCGTCTTCTTTAAATTCGTAACTTACATCTCCTGGTAATAAACGTACAAAGATGGCTTCTACCAAATCAGGAGGAAGTAAGAAATCCTTATCTTTATAGACTACTGGTAAATTCGTTTTTTCTAAACTACCATTGATTGCATAAAAGGAAGCTCCGATCCTAAATCGGATCTCACCGGAGGCATGAGAGATAGAGCCTACTAATGTAGCAGACTCGAATTTGGATTGTAGACCTGGGATTTTTTTATGGATTTCTTCGAAGGAAACGTAACCGTTCTTGCCGATGGTTTGTATCCTGGACTCGGCAAAAACAGGTGCGCTAAAGAGTAGAAAGAATCCTAACCCCCAAAGAAGGATTTGATCCTTGTCCAAATTGATCCCTTCTTCTTGTCTGAAGATCTTTTAGAATCGTTTATATCGAATAAGTTACGCTTGCTCTTATCGTAATTCGATTTCTGTTTTTTATTCTCGTGGTTTTGATGATTTGGAGAATGTTGTTTTTGGAAATCGGAACGTTGTTTTCCTTTCTTTTGGCTTTGGTTTTTCTGGCCTCTATCTTTACGAGCACCATTGGAACCGAAAACACTGTCCGCTTTTTGTAAAAACTCTTGGGCTTCTTGGATAGCAGCTTCTGGTCTTTTTTTATGACCGCCGTGTTGCTGCTTGCCGCCTGGTTTTGAATCTCTGTTGAAATCTTTTTTGCGATCTCCAGATTCTTTGTTCCAGGTTTTTTCTCCTCTTTGATTCCCACCGCTACCATTACGTTGGAAATCGCCTCTTTGTTTTTTAGGACCTCTGTCGCCTCTTCCTTGGTTTCTGTTTCCATTTCTTTCGACAGGAGCATTATCAAATGCATCTCCACCTACAAAAGCTTGGAATTCTCCTGCAGGGAATGTAAGTGCTTCTTCATGAACTGGTAGAACATCTATCTTTTGTTTCAGATATTTTTCGATCTTCTCCAATTCAACATAATCTGATTCGGAGCAGAAGCTGATGGACCTACCCATTCTGCCTGCTCTTGCAGTTCTTCCGATCCTATGCACATAATTCTCTGTGTCTTGAGGAAGATCGAAATTGAAAACTACTTCGATATTTTCTACGTCTATACCACGACTTGCAACATCAGTCGCGACCATAAACTTAAACTTTCCGGATTTAAAATCCCTCATAAGTCTAAGTCTTTTTTTCTGATCTAAGTCCGAAGAGATCCCAGTGATAGGAATTCCGAACTTTCTGAGAGAATAAACTATTTTAGGAATATTCGCTTTAAAATTTGTGAATATAATTCCTTGTCCTTCCAGCTCTTCGGCAAGAATGGAGTTCACCATATAAGGTAACTTCTCCTCTCTTCCCAAATGGACAAGTTTCTGATCGATCCTTTCAGTGATCAGTTTATCAGGATTGATCTGTATCTCAACAGGCTCGTTCATAAAACGATATGCAAGTCGCATAACTTCTACAGAGAGAGTTGCAGAGAAAAGTAAAGTCTGCTTTCTATTCTTACATTTATGAAGAAGCCAACGTATATCGTAGATGAAACCCATGTCCAACATACGATCCGCTTCATCCAAAATGAAAAACTCAACCTTTTCCAGATCAGCGCTTCCGCTTCTTGCTAGGTCTATCAATCTTCCCGGAGTTGCAACAATCAGACCGTTTAGTCCGTTTAGATCTCTGTTCTGGACTTTATAATCAGTTCCGCCAATGATTGGGACAACTCTATAGTCTGTATGTTTCAGTAACTTTTCGGCTTCTTCCGAAATTTGGATCACTAACTCTCTAGTAGGAGCAAGGATCAGAGTACTGACTCCCTGTATTCCTCTTGTCAAGATGGAGTGAATGGTTGGCACCAAGAATGCCACAGTTTTACCGGTTCCTGTTTGTGCTAAACCGGTAACATCCCTACCTTCTATTCCGGGAGGGATTGCTTTTTCTTGTATAGGAGTGAGCTCTGTAAATCCTGCGTCTTGGATTGCTTTTTGCAGGTTAGGCTCTAGATTTAATTCTTCGAATTTCATATTTTTTTAATCGCGATTGAGTGGAATGTGTCGGCGTAGCAGGAGAGGTTTGCGTAGCGAACAAAGAGCCGATGTGTCAGGTATTTGCCTTTCCATCCCTTATCTCTAATAGGGTGGTATGACATTGGTTTCCTATATACCGTGACGAGACCGTACATTTTCAACATTTTTTTAAGAGAATCAGGTGAGTAATCCCAAAAATGGTCCGACGGATGAGTGCGAAACCATTCTTCAGGGTTAGTTTGAAAAGAAGGTCCATTCAATGAAGGAAGACCTAAGAATAATAGCCCACCAGGCTTTAACAATTTATTAATCCTCTCGAAAACAAGCTCCGCGTTCGGAAAATGTTCTATTACAAAAAACGCACAGACCGCATCGAAAGTTTCTTTGGGAAAAATGGAATCGTCCAAGAACGAACCGGAGACAACATCCAAACCTAATTTGTTTTTGGAGTATTCCGCTTCTGTCGCAGAAAGTTCCATACCTTTAACTTTGTATCCCTTCTTCTCCGCTTCGGATAAGAAGAAGCCAGCAGCGGATCCTATCTCGAAAAGAGTTTTACCTTTCGGATCTTGGAATGCGCTCATCATCTCTAAACGTGCCTTGGCTAAATTTCTAAGCTGAGGTTCGTCCTCGTAGTAGGTCTTTTTGTACTGATTCTTATATTCTTCCTGAAAATAGGAATCTTCGTAATCCCTTTCCTTTGCCAATTTATAGAAATGGACCCCCGTGCGACGGCATACCATATAGGCTTCCGGATATTCTGGATGAGGTTCCAATTCGAGTATTGAGGACATGCTTGCCTACAAGAAGCTTGTCATAAAGTCTTCCCTACGTAAAGGAAAATCCCCGGGCCTGGAACGAAATACGTGCTTGAAAAAACGAGAAACCCTCCAGGAATAGAAGAGAAACGGGAAAAGGAAGCCCTCATAGAATGAGCATACTCGAAAAAATCAAATCCCTTGGGTTGGAACTCCCACCTGCTCCTAAGGCGATTGCAGCTTATATACCTGCCATACAAACAGGAAATTTGGTATTCACTTCCGGCCAATTACCTTTAAAAGATGGCAAGCTCATGCTTACAGGAACTTTGGGCGCTGGGCTTTCTATAGATGATGTGAAGGCTGCTACAGAACAAGCTGCGTTGAACGGGCTTGCAGCAATCGCAGGAGTGATTGGAGATTTGGATAAAATAAAGAGCATCGTAAAGATCGGAGTATTCGTTTCTTCCAGTCCTGATTTTATTGAACAACATCTTGTCGCAAATCATGCATCCAATCTTCTCTTAAGCATTTTTGGAGAAGCAGGACGTCATGCGCGCTTCGCGGTGGGAAATTCCGCTCTTCCATTAGGAGCTCCAGTAGAAGTAGAAATGACGGTTTCTTTAGGATGATCAAAAACCTTCTTAGAGATCTAAGTCTTGCATTACCTGCAACATCTGTAGTTTTAAATGGATGGAAAAGATTTCTTTCCCAACTTTTAGGAAGATTTATAGAATTCTATTCTGAAAAAAGTGGAAAGGAAAAGTTAATCTTTGTTTTAGCATTATTGCAGTTGTTTTTCAGCTTAGGAAGTTGGATCAATTATACTATCAATTTAGGCGTAGAATCCCAACAGGACCTAATCTCCAAACTAGGTAGCTTTATCGGAATAGAACCTAGTCGTAGCGGTTTAGAAGAAGTGAATGTAAGAACCGCGGCTAATATATTTTTCATCATTCCTTGCTTTTTGACATTCTTTTTCGGTGGTTTCTGGCGAAGTGAGTGGATTGGAAAAACAATCGTCATCCTCCAAGGATTTTTAGGGATATTATTACTTCTCGGGGTCTTATTGCCGGATGTATTCTTTGTAAGTTTTATAAGAGACCAAGACTATTATTATAATTTCAACTTTTATGCATTCTGTTCCGTGTGGATATTTACAACAATTTCTTCCATAACATTATGGAACTCTAAAATTTAAGTTAGTCTGATGGATACTTTCGACTGGGACTCCATCAGACATCCTTTATTTCTCACACTTAAGGTAACATTTTTCTCAACATTCTTCGCTGCATTGCTCGGAATATTTTTCGCGTATTGGATGTCCAAGCTTAGATTTTTTGGAAGAGCATTTGCAGATGCAATACTGACCTTACCGATGGTTCTTCCTCCCACAGTGCTTGGGTATTATCTATTGGTAGTATTCGGCAAAAAAGGAGTGCTTGGACATTTCCTTGTGGAGCAATTCCAATATTCTATATTATTTAATTTGCATGGAGCTATTTTAGCCTCCACAATTGTTTCTTTTCCATTAGTTTATAGATCTGTAAAAGCTGCCTTCGAAGATCTGGATCCAGAATATGAAGAGATTGCACTCACTCTGGGAAAATCTAAATGGGAAACTTTTTTAACTGTAATACTCCCACTTTCCTGGAGAGGAATTTTAGCAGGATCTATGATGGCTTACGCAAGAGGAATGGGAGAATTCGGCGCCACTCTGATGATCGCAGGAAATATTCCTGAAAAAACACAAACGATCGCACTTGCAATTTATGATTCCGTCCAATCCGGAAAAGACGAATTTTCTGTGGTCCTTGTATTCGTAGCATCCATTACTTGTGTATTGGTATTGACAATCTCCGGGATCTTACTTAAAAAATCTCATTGGTAAGGAATTATTAAGCGAATGATCAAAAGATTATATATACTACTCCCAGTTTTACTTCTGCTACTACAACCTCCTTCTTATGCACAAGAGAAGGAAAAAGAGATCACAATCTCAGCTGCATCTAGCTTAACCGATGTATTAAAAGAACTTGGAACAACATTCAAACAAAAAACAGGCATCAAAGCAGTATTCAATTTCGGATCTTCCGGAAGTTTATACCAACAAATAGAAAAAGGTGCCCCAGTAGATGTTTTCATCTCGGCAGATCAGGATATCGTAGATAAGGGAATCAAAGCAGAAGTTTTAGGATCTTCTACAAAAGTAATCTTACTCAAAAATACTTTAGTGCTCATCCAGCCTAAAACTAGCGAACTCAAGATCAAAAAATTAGAAGATCTACAATTACCCGAAATCAAAAAGATTGCGATCGGAAATCCAAGTTCTGTTCCTGCAGGAAAATACGCAGAAGAAGTTCTTACCAAGAACAACTTAAACATTTCCTTAAAAGAAAAGTTTATCCCTGCAGAAAACGTAAGACAAGTTTTGGATTACGTAGGAAGAGAAGAAGTAGAAGCTGGATTTGTTTACGTTACAGACGCAGCAATTGCAGAATCCAAAGTTAAGATCGCGCTTACATTAAGCGGACACAAGCCAATCTTATATCCAGGAATTTTAGTGACTGGAACTAAAAATTCAGAAGCAGCAAAATCCTTCTTGGAATTTTTAAAAAAATCTCCTGAAGCAAAAGATACATTTCTAAAATATAAGTTTATACTTCCTTAATGTCTTTAACCGTAGATATCCGAAAAAAACTCTCAGATGGAAATCGAAAATTCGAGCTGGATATTCAGTTCGAATTTTCGGGAGAATTTCAGGTATTATACGGTCCTTCTGGCGCTGGAAAAAGTCTCACCTTACGAGCATTAGCCGGTCTTTTAAAACCCGATTTTGGGAAAATATCTTTTGCAAATACCGTTTACTTTGACTCTTCTTCCAAAAAATATATTCCACCCCAAAAAAGAAATTTAGGTTATGTTCCTCAAAGTTATGGCTTATTTCCTCATCTCACGGTCAGAAAAAATATAGAATTCGGATTAAACAAATTTTTTCAATTCTCTACTAGCCCAAAAGACAAAGAAACAGTTTCTTATTTAATGAATTTATTCGAGATACAAGAAACTTCTGAAAGTTATCCAAAACATCTTTCTGGTGGGCAAAAACAAAGAGTGGCGATCGCAAGAGCACTTGCGAGAGATCCTAAAATTTTACTTTTAGATGAACCATTTGCAGCACTTCATACGGATCTAAGAGATAAGATGAGAGAAGAGCTAAAAAGTTTAAGGAAGAAGATCAGCATGCCAATTCTTTTGATCTCACATGATCCAAAAGATCTAGAATATTTCGGGTCTAATGCTCTTTATATGGAAGATGGTAAAATAATTAGCAATCGATCTTAGTAATCAAAAATCCCAAGATCCATTTTTGCTTCTTCAGAAGCCATAGCGCGAGGATCCCATTTAGGTGTCCAAACGACTTCCACATCTACAGAGTTAATACCCTCAACCCTAAGAGCGTTGTCTTGGATGTCTTTTTTCATTTGAGGACCTGCAGGACAAGCCATAGAAGTATAAGTCATTTCAATTCTCGCCTTATCACCTTCTACCTGGATCTTATAGATCAGACCTAACTCTGCCACGGATATACCTATCTCTGGATCTTCTACCCTATGGATCTCAGCATAGACCCTTTTTTCGATCTCTTGAGTTGGTTGTTCTAATAATTGCATCTAACAATTAGTCTATCCAAAGAGCGACTTCGTGTAAAGAATTTTAAGGCCTCTTTTATTTTCCTTCAGAATGGTTTTAAGAACGGAGCGCTTATACCAATGATCAGGATCAACCAGTTCGGTACTTTTAAGAAAGTCATCAAAACAAATAATATACAAAATACGAAAAGATCATACGCAGAATATACAGCAGAGGTGAATACAGGAGTGCAGAATGCTGCTAATAAAATTCCCAAAGCAGAAAACTGGATCGCATCAATCACAGTTCTCATCTTAGGATAATTTCGTATCTTCTCCCAAAGAGGAAAAAATCCAAATACCAAAAGAAAAGATGGAAGAAATATAAAAATAGTAGATAGGATCGCTCCGTTCCAACCTGAGATCATATAACCTAAATAAGAAGCAAATGTAAACAATGGGCCAGGCATCGCTTGAGCAGCCCCATATCCTGCTAAAAATTCTTCCTTTCCGACCCAACCTTGTCTTATCACTTCATTTTCTAATAAAGGAAGAACCACATGTCCTCCACCAAAAACTAATGCACCTGATCTATAAAATGAATCCGAGATCGCAAAAGACGATAACCCAGAGAATGATCCTAATAAAGGTAATAAAAAGAGAAGAAGGAAGAAAAATCCTAAGGACCAGAATGCGATCTTTTTAGGAATAGAGAAGGAAACAGAAACATAAGGAAGTTCAGATTCTTCTTTAAATAGAAAAAATCCAATGCCAGCTCCAATCAAAATTATGATCAGCTGAGTAAATGCACCCGAAAACACTAAGGCAAAAATTGCAGAGCCAATGACCATATATATCTTATAAGGATGATTTTTGGAATTCTTCCACATGGTCAAAATTGCATGAGCTACAACTGCAGCTGCGACCAATTTTAAACCGTGAACCCATTTCAAATCCGGAACTATATTCGATTTTAATAAAATTCCAAAACCAACCATCAATACGATAGAAGGAAGAGTAAATCCAATCCAAGCTATACATCCGGATTTCCAACCGGATCTAAGAGTTCCGATACAGATCCCCAATTGGCTACTTGCAGGACCTGGGAGAAATTGGCAAACCGCCAATAATTCTTTATAAACTTCTTCAGTGATCCATTTTTTGCGAATTACAAATTCTTGATAGAAATACGCTAAGTGAGCAGTGGGCCCGCCGAAAGAGATCAGACCAAGTTTTAAAAAAGTGAAGAAGACTTCTTTCATCCGAAAACACTATTTAGGCCCTGCGTGTCGACTCCGCAAGACCTTTCGGAAAATTTAATCCTCTACTGGTATCCAAATTTCTAATCCACCCATTCCTGTGACTGGATTGAATTCTTTACCGTATCTTTCTAAGTTTGCACCTTCGAAAGGTTTTACTCCAGAATCAGGAAACCATTTACCTGCTGCAGCAAATGTTGCTCTGATCCCAGCGATATGACCCTTATGAGTAAACACCGCATACTTTTGAGTAGGGATCTTTAATACCTGGAACTCTTTAGGTAAACCGGAAGAATTAGAAACTTCTACACCACACATATAATCGAAGTTACCTTCTGCATCGAAATTATAACAAACTCCGTAAGCAGCATCTCCGACTTGAGAAGGAATATTTCCGAGGTATGGTCCAAAACTTTGCCATTGGTTTGGAATTCCTGCAGGCATTTGACAATCGTAATGTTGTACAGTGCCTGCAAAAAGTCTAGGCGGAATAGTTTCGAATCTGGGTGGATCGATTTTAGGAATTGGTTCTGCGTTCAAGGTGATAGCCTCCACTAAGTTCACATTACCAAGATGGCCCTGGGACTTAAGTTGTTCAGGAGTGATCGAAAACTGATCTCTAAAAGCTCGAGTAAATGCTTCGTGAGATCCGTAACCAATATCCAAAGCGAGATCTAAAATATTGGATCCTTTTTCTACCAATATCTTTGCAGCCTCACTTAAACGTCGTCCTCTCAGATATCTCATCAAAGAAACTCCCATGGTTAAAGAGAAGGTTCGAGTTAAATGAAAGGGAGAAACCCCTGCATTCTTTGCTACATCTTCTAGAGAAATATCTTCTTTAGAATGACCTTCTATAAACCAGAGAGCCTTTTGAACAAAATCCATTATAGTCCTTGGTATTGTTTCCAATATCCTAAACTTTATATTTTACTCTTGCTTGATAGTTCTTGCGATCTGAGAAAAATTTCTATTTCCCGATCGCCTTTTCTAAAGTATTCCAGGCGAGTGTTGCACATTTAATACGAGCAGGGATTTTTTTCACTGCTTCCAAAGATTCCAGATCTTCATATTCTTCCGAAAAATTCGGGACCTTATCTTCTAAAAGCATTCCTTTAAATTGATGCAGAAGTGATTTTGCTTCCGAGATTGTTTTTCCGTAAAGACTGTCGGTAAGCATAGAAGCGGAGGCTTGGGAAATTGAACAACCCTTCCCCACAAAACTGATCTCAGAGATAATATCTCCATTCAGTTTAAGGTATAGTTCTACTTCGTCACCACAGAGAGGATTCACTCCCTCTTGATGAAGATGGAATTGTTCCATCTTTCCATGATGTCTTGGATTTTGGTAATGATCGAGTAGTACTTCTTGGTAAAGACTATCGCTTAAGGACACGGCCGAAAATCTCCTTCACCTTCTTTAGACCTACCAAAAGAGAATCTACGTCTTCTTTGGTATTATAAAGATAGAAAGAAGCGCGGCAGGTACCTGCGATCCCTTTGAAGTCCATAAACGGTTGGGCGCAATGATGTCCTACACGGATTGCGATCCCTTCTTCGTCCAGAATAGAACCTACATCGTGAGGGTGGACTCCGGGGAAATTGAAGGAAATCACTCCTCCTCTTTTGCTTAGATCGTTTGTTCCGTACAGTTCCAAACCGCCGAAATCTTCTAATCGATCCAAAGCATATTGTAGGAGTTCCAACTCGTGGTTTCTGATCTCTTGCATTCCTACTGATTCCAAATATTCTAGAGCAGCTCCGAATCCGATCACTCCGGAAATATTAGGAGTTCCAGCTTCTAATCTTGCAGGAAGATCCGCATAAGTGGATTTGTCCTTCCAAACTTTGGAGATCATATCCCCCCCTCCCATCCAAGGAGGCATTGTGTCTAAGATCTCTTCCTTAGCATAAAGAATTCCTACACCAGTCGGTCCGAGCATCTTATGAGCGGAGAATGCATAAAAATCAAAATCTTCTTTTTGAACGTTTGTCGGAAGATGGCAAATCCCTTGGGCACCATCTATCAACACTTTTGCTCCAACTTCTCTTGCTCTACGAATAATTGCAGAAAGATCGTGAATAGTTCCAGTCACATTGGACATCTGAGCAAGAGCGACTAACTTTACTCTTTCAGTGATGATCTCATCCAGATTAGTTAGATCCAAAGTAGAATCTTGGTTGAGAGGAATAAATTTTAAGACTGCTTGTTTTTCCTGGGCCAACATCTGCCAAGGAACTAAATTAGAATGGTGCTCTAATTCGGTGAGAACGATCTCATCACCTTCGTGGATATTGGTGCGTCCCCAAGACTGAGCAACTAGGTTGATGGATTCAGTAGTATTACGAGTAAATATAACTACCTTTGCGCAGGCAGCTCCTATAAATCTAGAAGTTTTGATACGGGCCATCTCATATTTTTCAGTAGCCTTTTGGGAAAGATAATACACTCCACGGTGAATGTTTGCATTCTCCGCTTCATAATATTTACGGATCGTATCTATAACAGACTTAGGCTTTTGAGAACTGGCAGCACTGTCCAGAAACACCAAGGGCTTGCCGTTCATCTGCGTAGATAGAATCGGAAAATCTCTGCGTATCTTTTCGAGATCAAAACTCAAAATTTCTGCTCTCCTCGGTTCCCCATGTCAATCCTCTAACTCCACTTCGACTTCGTCACCCACGATTCTAGTCTTATAGACTGGCAAATCTTCTACTGCAGGCATACAAAGTACCTTTCCGGTGCGAATATTAAACTTTGCAGAATGTCTTGGACAAACGATTACGTCCCCTTCCAATTCTCCTGAAGAAATATCCTCACCATCATGGGTGCAGAGATCTGCAAATGCACAGACTTCGTTCCCCAGTCTAGTCAACCCTACCCTATGGTAACGGGTTTCTGCTACGAAGATTTCCCCTTCTTTTAAATCGGAAAGTTTAGCTAGTTTCTGAAACTCACCCATTACTCGCCCAACATCCTAGATTCTATCATAGAGGATAATTCTTCGCGAACAGTTTCGGAAGGAAATTCTCGAACTACTTCGTTCAAAAATCCTTCTACGATCATTTTGCGGGCTTCTTCTTCCGAGATACCTCTGGAAGCTAAATAGAATAATTGCTCTTCGTCTATTTCTCCGACTGTGGCGCCGTGTTCACATTTAACACTGTCAGCGAATACTTCTAACTTGGGAATGGATTCAGCTCTTGCAGTTCTGTCTAGCAGAAGGTTATTATTGATCTGGATCGCACCCACATCTTTACAATTAGAAGGTATATGAAGGTTTCCTGTAAAAACATGATGAGCCTTCTCCCTTACAACCGTACGATATAAAATAGAACTTTGTGCATGACTTTCAGAATGAAGAATTCGAACTTCAGTGTCCTGGAATTCTCTCCCTTTTAAAGGAGAAAGTGCCACATAACGTGTCCAACATCCTTTTCCGGCAACATTCGTATCATAGAAAGATTTGCCTTTATATCCGCCCCAAGAAGCAAGACTCGCATGAAATTTGGAATCTTTTTCTTGGATCCCGTATGTAGATCTAAAATGAAAAGTAGAGTCTCCCAAATTTTCCAAACTAGAATATTGGAAATCTCCATTAGGAGGAGTAAGAAGAATAGTAACTCCACTCATGAGCACCAGATCTTTCTGAGAAGGTGATTCCCATCTCTCTAGAAAATTAGACTTTGCTCCCGGAAAAACATCCACGATCAGAAGTGGAAGAATGATATTTCCATCCTTACATTCAACCTTGATCTCAGGAAAAGAAGAAGGATCCGAACTAAGTTGCACATAATACGCGTGAGTGAACCTGGAAAATACAAAAAGTGGAAACCAGTCTTTAGAATAAAATGAAACTGCAGGTCCTAGTTTTTTCAGAACTTCTGAAAGTTTTTCAGGAGGAAGATCCTGTAATTTAGTAACCTTTGCATTTCCGGAAACAGTTACAGAAGAATCAGGACAAACTTTTGTATATTCTGAAATTTTAAAATTAGAAAGACTGATCTTTCTCCAAGACTCTAAAGAAGAATCCGGAAAAGAAGCTAAACCCAAAAGTTTTTCGGCGTTCGTACGGAATTCAGTAAGAATGGATGGTTCCTTCTTCTCCTTGATATATTCCGAAATAGATTCCGCCAAAAGCATTCCTTTAGTTCGCTCCGTTTAGGATCCAATCGTATCCTTTTTCTTCTAATTCAAGAGCGAGTTCACTTCCGCCGGTTTTCAAGATCTTACCTTGTGCAAAAACGTGAACAAAATCAGGAGTCACATAATTTAACATTCTTTGGTAATGTGTAATCAGAAGAATGGATCTTTCTGTGGATTTGTTTTTAGTAATCCCTTCGCTGATAATTCTAAGTGCATCAATATCCAAACCAGAATCAGTCTCGTCCAGAACGGAAAGTTTAGGTTTGAGAAGGGTCATTTGAAGGATCTCATTCCTTTTTTTCTCTCCGCCGGAAAATCCATCGTTCACATATCTTCCGATCCAAGTATCAGGAACTTCTAATAAAGCAGTGGCCTCTTTGAGTTCTTTACGGAATTCTTTTACAGGTAAGTCCTTGCCTCGAACTGATTTTAAAATAGTGCGTAAAAAATTTCCGATAGTTACGCCAGGGATACTTGTTGGGTATTGGAAACAAAGAAAGATACCTGCTCTGGCTCTTTCGTCTGTTGGTTTTTCAAGAAGGGATTCCCCTCTGAAAAATATATCCCCGGAGATCACCTTATATTTTGGGTGACCCATGATGACATTTGATAATGTACTTTTTCCGGATCCGTTTGGACCCATGATGGCATGGACTTCTCCCTCGCTAATAGTGAGGTCGACTCCCTTTAGGATTTCCTGAACTTCACCGGATTCGGTTTCCACTCCGGCGCGAAGATTTGAAATTTTGAGTAGTTCCGCCACGTATAGGACCCCTGCCTAGGACTATGTTTTTATGCCTGAGGCGGAGATCAATAGGAAAGATGTTTGGAAGGCGAGACTTCAGTAGGATTCCCAGTCCAGGCGGAGAATAAGAACGTGATTCTCGCCCAGATTCAGGGTGAATAAGACATATTGACGTTTGGTTTCTATATCATGGAAAGGTTCCGTAAATCCAGAAACTCGGCTAGAATGATAGGTTTCTGCCTTATGACGGATGAAGAAAGGTTTCCAAGCGTAGTTATTCCCGACCTCGGTGAGCAATCTTGTCCAAGGAAGATCGTAAGCTTCTCTTTTGAAAGTAGGAGTTACTTGATAACCATGCATATCACACACAAGAACAGAGGTGGTTTCCAAAGGAAGTCTGTCCAAAATACCATTCAATGCATCTGCCATCTTTTCTTCTGAAGAAGTTTCGAGATCTTTGAATAAGTCCACGAACTGATCCAAGAAAGATTGTTCTTTTCTAAGATTCTCCAGAATTTCTAAGAACCTAAGTCCGGAAAATTTTTCGAGAGAAGTTTTAAGAGTTTTATTAAAACGTTTTTTGTCCTGGAAGTCGAGAGCAGGACGAGAGAAGTAAAAACCTTGGAGAAGATTTGCTCCCATGGACAGGGCCAGATATAATTCTTCTTCGTTTTCAACACCTTCGAATAGAAGTTGAGACCCTAATCTTTGGGACATTTCAGAAATTGCAGACAAAACATTTTTGAAAGAGCGTCTGTTCAAACTCTCTCTCATAATTTTTATGTCCACTTTCATGATATCTGGATGAATATAACCGATCCTTTCCAAATTGGAAAAACCGACCCCAAGATCATCTACTGCGATCTTGATCCCTCTTTCTCTGAAAAGGCTTACTATGTATAAAAGTTTTTCAATATTCCCTTCGAATTTATCTTCTGTGATCTCTAAAACTAGATCATTCGGGTTAATATCATACTTATCTATAAGATGAAGAATATGCAGACGTTTGATATCCAACACTTCTCCCGTGTAAACCATGGAGAGAAAATTGGGCATCATGTTCAGGAAAATTTTAGTCTTAAGACCAGTTTCTTTCACATGTTTGATCGCTTTTTCACGAATGATACGATCAATATGAACTAAACGTACAGCATCCGTATCCGGATTATGAAAATGATAACCAAGAGAATGATATTGATTTGATTCAGGAGAAAATACTCTGCCCAAAACCTCGTAACCTATAATATTACGATTACCGACGTCTAAGATCGGCTGGTAGTGAGGGGTATAATAACCTTCTCCCAGAGATAGAATTTGTTGTGACTCGTATTCGGCGAGCATGCAGAATCCCTCACTACTAGAATCCGGTTGAAGTATACACACAAGCATATTTCCCTGAAACTGTGTTAGGAATGAAGACGAAAGCTTGGAAAATTCCCCTTTTTTTCTTATTCTTTTCCTACATTATGGCAAATTATTTGTTTTCTTTTGTTACAAAGCCCCGTCTCAGCAGAGTTTTTATTCAAGAAAAAAGAGCGACTAATCGCAATTAGATGAACTACCTATGAAAGAACATTTAGGCTCCATTCTTCACCCTTCCACATTAGAACCATTGTTTGGAAAATATTTCGGTCCAGTGCAGATTGATAATTCCAAAGAATATAATGCAGGACTCTTTTCAAAATTTAGATCCATAGACTCAGTTCTCGTAGATATACTAAGTGAAAAAATCTTTTTAGAACTTAGGATCTACGCAACCAAGTTCAAATCAGGCGCAAATCTCCTACTCTGGAATAGAGAGACTGGAAATCTACAGGAAATATCTCTTTTAGAAAGTGGGACTTCTTCTTTTATACACCAAGGAAGTTTTAAGAACGGTTATTGGAGTTTTACTAAATCAGACAAAAGATTCAATTTCAGATTAGATGAAAATATCCGCCAAGGTTATACACATTCAGCCATCTGGGAAAAAAATCTTAACTTTCAATTAGATGCACTTGCTTATACTGGAGATAAAAATAAGGGAAGCTGGTTCACTCAAATCTCCCCTTCCGGAAAAGATTGGGTCTTTAAAAATCATTCTCCTGATTTAAGGGTAGAAGGTCAACTCTCCTGGAATGATCTATCTGTTTCTCTAGAAAATGGACTTTTATCTTATACGGTTTTTAAAGGATATAGCTCCGAAGCTTTCCCTTTAGAAAATAGGATCTATCTAAATGTTTCTGCAAAGAAAAAGATCCATCTCTATTTGGAAGATGAAATACTCGTTTGGACAAATGGAGAAGTTTCTAATCTGGGAAATGCTGTTTGGTCTGGAAACGGGAAACGTAAAATTGTCCAAGATCAAAATTCTAAACTCGAACTTACGTTAGAACCTGAAATAGAAGCGAGCTTTTCCCGTCCCAAAAACTTTGGAACTGAAAAGTTTATAAAAACATTATATACAGTTTCAGGATGGATCAAGACCAAATCCAAAAAGGAAAAGGTCTCTGATGGAATTGCAATTTTAGAGAAAGTTCAAAAAACTTAGCTCAAGCAAAGTCGCGAAGTAAAAAGTTTTATCAGGAAGCGATCAGAAGATCTAAAACGGTTTTACCGTCCATTTCTCCAGTGATCGGATTCATCGCTCTTTCAGGGTGAGGCATCATACCTGCCACTTTGAAATCAGGAGAACAGATCCCAGCGATATCGTCCAAACTTCCATTCGGATTATCTCCTGCGTAAAGGAACAGAATGCGACCTTCGTCTTTCAATTGTTTGCGGATATCTGCAGAAGCAAAATAACATCCGTCTCCATGAGCTACAGGAACTCTTAAGATCTTATCATCAGCTAAACCACCGCTGATCTTATTTGAGTTAGAAGCTTTTTTAAGACCTATAGTCCTACAAACATACTTTAGATTTCTGTTACGTATTAATGCACCTGGAAGATAACCAGCTTCCGCCAAAATTTGGAATCCATTGCAGATCCCGAATAATTTTCCACCACGATCAGTATGTTCTTTTACTGATTTCATTACCGGAGAAAAAGGAGCCATTGCTCCTGATCTAAGATAATCTCCGTAGGAAAATCCTCCCGGAAGAATCACCAGATCATATTTTTCGGAGAATTGGTCTTTATGCCAAACCTTGTCTACTTTCGCAGAATAGAATTCTGAGAGAACTCTTACGATATCATTATCACAATTTGAACCTGGAAAAGTGACTACCGCTGCTTTCATTCCGTTACGATCTCCGAACGATAAGTTTCAATCACATGATTTACTAAAAGTTTTTCGCAAAGATTTGCAACTGTCTTCTTTGCGGTTTCGAGATCTGGAGAATCCAATTTAACCTCGATATATTTTCCAACTCGAACGTCTTGGACAGATTTTTCGCCAAGTTCTTGTAGAGTGGATTTTACAGTGTTCCCTTGAGGATCGAGAACTGATTCTTTTAGAGTTACGTTAATTCTTGCGATAAACATTTTAATAGTCGGTCCTGTATTTCCTTATATGCCGCTTGCAATTCCACAATCAGACTTTCCGGCAAATCCGGAGCTGGAGGAACTTTATTCCATCCGGATTTCTCCAGATAGTTCCTTAAGATCTGTTTGTCCATGCTGGGCGGAGTGGTCCCGATAACATAAGATTCTTTCGCCCAGTACCGAGAAGAATCCGGAGTCAAAATCTCGTCGATCAAGATGACCTTATCTTCCGAAATCCCGAATTCGAATTTGGTGTCGCAGAGCAAAATCCCGGCCCCAGCTACCAGTTCAGCGGCCCTGGTATAGAGGGAAATCGATTTTTCCTTCAAAATAGAGAAGAGTTCGGATCCGATCTCGTTTTTCATTCTCTCTTCAGAGATGTTCTCATCGTGGCCTGTATCGTTTTTGATCGCAGGAGTAAAACTTGGTTCAGGCAGCTTTTCGGATTCTTTCAAACCTGGAGGAAGTTTTTTAAAAGCAAGAGTGCCATCTTGATTGTATTCTTTCCAACCAGAACCGGAAAGATAACCGCGGACCACACATTCAAAGTCGATCCGCTTACATTTTTTAACAAGAACAGACCGATCCTTTAGATCTGGATGATCTTTATATGGAGAAGGGAATTTAGAAACATCAGTCTCTATGATATGATTCGGAATATCCTTAAAGTAGGAAAACCATTCTGCGGAGATCTTATTTAAAACTTTTCCTTTGCCAGGAACGATCTGACTAAAGACAACATCGAATGCAGAAACTCGATCTGTAGAAGATAATATTAGGGAATTTCCTAAATCGTATACGTCTCTGACTTTGCCAATATAAGAAGGTTTTGGGAGTTCACTCATCCTTGGATAACCATGAGAGCGATATCATCGTCGTGGGTCATGTTCCCCGAATGAGCCAATATTCTTTCCAAAGAGAAATTTAAGATATCTTCCTTGGATTCAACAGCTTCTTTCAGGATCTTCTTCAGACTTTCTTCGCCCAAAATATTATAGTTCTCATCCGTTATTTCAGTGGCCCCGTCTGTGTAAAGTAATAGAGAAGCGCCTTTTTCCAAGACTACAGATCTAAACTCATCTTCTGTCCCGAGCTCTATTGGAATAATTAAAGGCCCCATACCAGGCAATTCTTCTACATTACCTTTATAGTACAATAGCGGAGGCGGATGACCTCCGTTCGCATATTCGAATGTACCTTTTTTATCAAGAATACCGTAGAAGAATGTGATGGAAAAATCTTCTGGTAGGATCTTCTCCAATTGTTGGCGAAGAGTTTTTACTTTTTCAACAAGAGTATTACTTCTTCCTAAATTGGAAACCTGCATCTTCACCATCGCAGAAAGAAGTGCTGCAGAAGGACCATGGCCGGAACAATCTGCGATAAACACATGGAGTTTATCTTCTTCTATCCAAGCATCTATAAAGTCTCCACCGATTTGCATCAAAGGATGGAAGACTGAATTCACACTGAAGCCGTTCCACTCTAATTGTTTTTCAGGCACGAGCTCCTGTTGCACCCTTCTCGCCATCACCAATTCTTTTTCGTATTTTTTCTTTTGGTGTAGAAGTTCGTCCTGAAGATTTTTGATACGTATAAATGCTCTTATCTTTGCGACTAATTCTTTAGGTTGGAAAGGTTTATGAAGAAAGTCGTCTCCGCCGTGTGTGATTGCCTCGTCAAATCCGAGCTCTCTATTATAAGCGGTGATAAATAAAATAGGAAGAAGATTGAATCTATCTATCTCTCTAAGTTCCTTACAGAAAGAAAATCCGTCCTGCCCCGGCATACTCACATCTAAAAGAAGTACATCTACCTGATTGGTCGCAAGAAGTGTGCGTGCCTCTTCCGTATTCATAGCAGTTAAAACCTGGAAGCCCAGAGGTTTTAAAGTATGAACTAAAAGTTTAAGGTTGATATCCGAATCATCGACCGCAAGGATAGAATAGTCGGAATAATTCAACTGGCTCTCTTGCTTCTCTCTATCCACGATCCTTCCTTATCATTACAAAATCCGTATTTTATAAAATTGAGTGAATTTTTCAATCCAACAATTCTTCTCTCACCGCTTTGATCTTATCCAAACGATAAACAATTCTGTATAAGATCAAAAAAAGTATATGATATGCCAAAATCCCCAACCAAAAAGAGATCCTCATATCAGGATCCATTCCCTTTTTTCCTAATACAGAAGAAGGGTGATTTCCAGGATTGTCCATCCAACGAATTGCTCCCCAGGTTAAGATAGCATTCACGCTGCAGAACAAACTTAAAAAAGCGGAGAAGATATACTTTTTAGTTTGGTCCAGAACTAAAAAACGTAATAGGAAATACGCCACAAGACTAAGTACTAAAACAAAAAAAGAATTTAAACGAGCGTCAGTACTGTCCCAAGGAGTTCCCCAAGCAAGATAAGCCCAGATCGGCCCCGAAAATAAAACTCCAATCGCAAACAGAAGAGAGATCTTATTTGCAGAAAGTGAAAGTGTGTCCCAGGTCCGCTTCTTTGTTACCAAATAGGCAACCGCGCAGATAGAAGAAATTCCAGGACCATACAAAGCCACCCACGCAACTGGCACGTGAAAATAAAAAATCCGGTGAGAGATTCCCTGCTCTAAGATCACATTCGGATAATATAGACCCAGAAGCACTGCAAACGGAAAAATCGATAAAAACAAAAGAGAGAGTATCCAGTCCCAGGCGGGATGCAGGAGGCGAATATTCATACGCTTGGAAGTGTGCAGGTATCCGCAAATTGTATCAACAAGAATCCTATTCGTCGGAAGTCATTTCTACCAGAAGTGCGCCCATAGAACCATAAAAAACTGCGAATGCCAGAAGTAGAGCAAAGGAACCGACCAAGGCAGAAAAAGGTTGGGAGATAAATTTTCTCTCCGCTTCCATTCCGTATAAAAATACTGGAATAGAAAGAGGCACAAGAAGTAACGGAAGAAGTATCTCTTTCAGACGGGAAGATAAACTAATATGAGAAAGACAAACTCCCAAAAAGGAAAGGCATAATAGACCAGGAAAAAAGAATACGATCTGTCTTCCGAATTCATTTATATCCGCAGGAAATGCGGAGAACATGAGAGCAAAAAGTCCCATCAAATAAATTGCAGTCGCAGACAATGCAATAAACACTAAAATCGATTTAGAAAAATATAAAACCCAAGGAGAAATAAAAAGTCTACTCGCGGTTCCTCCACCTGCTTCTCTTTCTTCCCATGTAAATTGGCCGACTAATACGAATGATGCAACAAATAGAATGGCCCATTTTAATCCTATCAGCGCAACTAAATCAATTTTACCGTTTCTCTCCAAAGCATAATGGAATAAAAACACCATCGCAGAAACTAAAACGAGTAAGGATAAAATTCCATTACTTGCTTTTCCTAAAAGCCGGAATTCTTTTCGGATAAGAGATAAAATTGCTCTCATTTGGGATTTTCTCCCAATTCCAAAAGTCTGGACTTTGCATTTAAACTAAAATTTGGATCGTGAGTTACCATGATAATAGAAGAAGAATCCAGGACATTCTCCAAGACTGATCTTGCCTTGGATTCTCCTTCACTGTCCAAAGCAGTCAAAGGTTCGTCTAAAAGATAAAGATCCACGTTAGGCAAAAGAGCTCGAACTAATGCTGCCTTCTGCTTCATTCCTCTTGAAAAAGAAGAAACTGGGTCTTTTCTTCTTTGCCAAAGACGAAAATCTTTCAACCAAGAAATAATCTGATCTTCTGGGCGACAATCTCCAGCAATACCTCTGAAATATTCTAGATTTTCTTCTAGACTAAGAGTAGTATATAAGCCCAGATCATGACCTAGATAAGAAAGTTTTATGGATTTGGAAGAATGGAATTTGATCTGGTCCTTGAATTTATCGTGTTGTAGGATAGACTTGAGCAAAGTAGTCTTTCCTGAGCCGTTCATTCCCCTCACAAATAAAACTTCGTTCGGAAAAACGGAGAAGGAAACGTTCTTTAAAACCGATTTTCGTCCGATACTGTACGATAGGTTAGAACATTCCAATACTGGAATCGATGTTTGTAATGGGACCAATGAGGACAATTTCCCTTTTAAAAGAGTATTTACAAGGCTTAAATTTTGCCAAGTTACTCTGCATATTCCTATTATTGATCTTTCCCAATATAACATTTGCACAATTCAAAATTGGAGATTCTGAATACGCAGGTATACTCTGGGGAGAGAATGATTTTTTAGATCCTGAGTTTTACCAAGACGGAAGTCTTGCCAGATCGGAGCAGGACTTTATAGTAGCAGCGGGCCGACATTGGAAGGGCGCCCCTCCTCCATCCAAAGCAAGTTTTGAATACGAAGGGAAACAGATCACCAATAGCGGGATCTTCAATAATGAAGCAGTAGGCTTACTACAGTCTGCAGATCCCAAAAAAAGGGAGAAGGCAATCTCGATGTTAGAAGCTGGAATGAGATTCGATCCTTCCTTCTTCGCATTTAGATATAATTTAGGAAGAGCCTATCATATAGAAAAAAAATACCAAAAAGCGATCTTTCAATATGAATACGCAATCGCAGAAGTTCCTAAATATTATAGAACTTATATGCATTTGGGAGTTTTGTATGAGCTTCTAAACGAACAAATACAAGCAGTCATATATTATAAAAAAGCGGTCGAGCTGAATCAGTTCCAAACAGAGGCGCTTGTCCTTCTTGCAGAACATTATATAAGAACAGATCTTAAGAATAGAGCCCAGATTTATATTAAAAAAGCGTTAACCATAGACCAGAATAGCCCTGATGCTAAGCTTGGACTCGCACGTCTGGAGATTATGGGCGGTAGAGATTACTACGCCTATAAGATATTCCGGAACACCGATCTATACGATGAACAAGGAAAGAAGAGGCCTTATAATAAAAAATTTCATTTTTATTTTGCCGAGACAGCAAGTAAGATCGGCGATTATGTCACGGCTGCAAAAGAATATGAAGAGTTGCTAAAATTCCCCAACGACCCTTTCTTTACTGAATTCTCACTTAAAATTATAGAAAGAAGAAGGGACCTGGCAAAAAGATTCGCAGAGATCAAGGCCGCAGACGAGGAAGCCGAGAAAGAAGGGCAATAATCCAAACCCGAAAAAGACTTGGCAAATCGAAATAATCCGTCCAATCTTACGGACGGAGGATCCAATGAAAAACCAAACCAGGCTTTTCGCTTTGGCGACCCTCTTCTTCTTCGTTCCGTTATTGGCCCAACAAAAACAGAAGGTCAATGAGGCGGACGTATTTCAGGACGAAACAAGCGAGTACACTAAGTCCCTTAAAAAAATCATCGTAGGTCTGGAAACAACGATCAACGAAAGATTAAAAGACTTAGAGCGCAAACACGATATACTCGTGGTCTTGATGCCGAAGTATGAGAAACGCCAAACCATTGTCACGGAAGACATTCCTTTCCAAGTTCAGGACGGTTACGAAAGCAATTTGTTTAAGTACATCACCTTCCAGTTCAACAGCGGAAAGGTATCCGATATCACCTTAGCATCCGAAAGTAAAAGGATCTATTACGAGGTGATGTTCGAGAATAAAAAAATTGTCTTTAAACCGGCAGATTTAAAATCGAGCGAGGTTACTCACGAAGTTTTTGAAAAAACAGAGATAACCAGACTCAACGAGATGTCTCTCGAAAACCAGATCAAAGCTCTCAGATTGTTAGAAGCAAGTCTTCGTTCTTCCATTTACAGGATAGACATTCTATTAGCTTTGTATAAGGACAAAAAAGACCGCAAAAACTTGTATCATATAGAGTTCTAAAAGATTCTTTAGATCTAAGTTTTGTTTAAACCCTGGGGTGTTCACTCTGGGGTTTTTTATTTGTGAAGGTCTGCTAAAACAAAATCAATTCGCTGGCGCGCCAGATTTAGAATTCAACTTTTCCATCTCTACAATACGAGAGCAGAACTTATTTGCAGACTTAATATTATGAGTTACCCAAAGAATAGTAACTCCTTCTTTCTTATTCAAATCAGAGAGCGCCTGCAAAACCTGATGATTCAAAATAGGATCTAAAGCAGAAGTAGCTTCATCTAAACATAAAATTTTGGGACTACAAAGAAGAGCGCGGAGAAGAGAGAATCTTTGCAATTCTCCTCCAGAAAAAAAAGAAGGAAGACGATTCCTATCCTTACCTTCTAAACCCAAGATCGGGATCCATTTTTCTAATAAAGATTCGTATAAGTTTTCTTCTTTGAATAATCGTAAAGGTTCTCTTAAACTTTTTTCCAAGGTCCAAATTGGATTAAAACCTAAAACAGGATCTTGGAAAACAGGTTGGATCCATCTGTAAGGAATTTCCTTTTTGGATTTTCCAAAAATACGAATGTTTCCTGTTTTTTTCCAAGAAGAAGGAATCGGAAGGTCTAATAATAGTCGCAAGAGTGTGGACTTTCCAGAACCGGAACGGCCCAAAATTCCGAGAAATTCTCCTGCTTCTACTCGTAGGTTTACCCCGGACATATAAGTTCTTTCGGAAGAAGATAGGGAAACTTCTTCCAAAACGATGATATGTTCTTTTTTCTCGGACACGAATACCGGTTTAGTGCTTGCTTAGAATTCTGACAACCAATCCCTTAATGACATGAGTTTGAAAATTACGGAAGTAGGACCAAGAGATGGACTCCAAAATGAAAAGTCGGAGGTCCCAACACAGGATAAACTATCTTATATCCAAAAGCTGGTCGCGGCAGGACTAAAACATATAGAAGCCACTTCTTTCGTAAGAAAAGAAAACATTCCTCAACTTGGAGATGCAAAAGAACTCTCCGCTTCCTTGGACTTAAAAGGAGATGTTCATTTCAGCGCACTCACTCCTAATTTAAAAGGATACCAAGCTGCGATCTCTTCCGGATTTAAAGAAGTAGCGGTATTCACAGCTGCTTCTGAATCATTCACTAGAAAAAATATCAATCGAACCATACAAGAATCCATAGATGGATTTAAGGAAATTTTTGCAGAAGCAAAGAAGGATGGAGTACTGGTAAGAGGTTATGTTTCTACAGTAATCGATTGTCCTTATGAAGGGAAAATTGATCCAAAAAAGGTTTTAGAAGTTTCTAAAATACTTTTGGACCAAGGTGCTTACGAGATTTCCCTAGGGGAAACAATTGGCACTGCTGTTCCGGCAGAAGTAGATAAATTACTCAATACACTTCTGAAAGAAATACCTGCAGATAAATTGGCAGGACATTTTCACGATACATACGGAATGGCGATCTCCAATGTACAAAAATCATATGAATTAGGAATTCGATCCTTCGATTCTTCTTCAGGAGGACTCGGAGGTTGTCCTTATGCAAAAGGTGCATCCGGAAACTTGGCCACAGAAGATTTGGTTTACTTCTTCCATAAGTCAGGGATCCAAACCGGTATAGATCTTTCTAAATTATTAGAAGCTTCTGCATTTATGGAAGGGATCTTACAAAGAAAGTTAGCTTCTCGTTCCTATATTGCATTAAAAGCAAAAGCGGCTTCTTAAGAAGATATCGCTAAGAGCGAAATATGCCTCCTTCTACTTCTTCCAAAGAGAAAAACCTGAAAAAAAGTTTTGATCTTTTATACAGAAACTATACCAAACCTGAATTTTTAGATTCTGATCCATTATTTTTATGTTATCTATATGATTCTCCGGAAGACAGAGAATTTGTAGGACTTCTATCCGCGTTATTCGCCTATGGGAATGTAACTGCGATCAGAGGTTTTCTCGCAAGACTTTTGGAACCGATGGGTAAAAATCCAAAACAATATTTGCTCAATCATGGAACCAAGATCTGGAAAAACAAATTAGGACCTTATCGTTTCCAAAAAGAAAAAGACATTCTATTGTTCTTACAAGCAATCCGATTGGCTTATCTAGAAATTGAAAAATCAGGAGAGAAGTTTTTAGAATCTTGGTTTAGTCCAATCAACCCAAAAGAAACAGGCTTAGAAAAAAGGATCTCTGGTTTTCAATCCAGACTTTCTGAAATTTTAAACGACTTGGATCCTGGTTGGAAATCCTACGGGTTAGGCTTTTTGATCGGACTAGGAAATCCTAAATCTGCACATAAACGTTATTGTATGTTCTTAAGATGGATGGTTCGTAAGGAAGGACCTGATCTTGGATTATATAAACAAATCAAAACCTCTGAGTTATTATTTCCTTTAGATACTCATATCAATCGTCTTTCTAATATTTTAGGAATTACGGAAAGAAGGACTTCTGATTTCAAAAAATCAAGAGAGGTCACAGATTATTTCCAAAAGTTTTATCCGGAAGATCCATTGAGAATGGACTTTGCACTTTGTAGGCTCGGAATTTTGCGTAAATGCAAAACTGCCTACGTAGCTGAGCTATGCGAATCTTGCGATCTGAAAGAGGTTTGTAAGATTTATGGGAAAAAGAAGAAGTGAGTGGTACCGCCACGGAGAATTGAACTCCGGTTACCAGGATGAAAACCTGGTGTCCTAACCACTAGACGATGGCGGCGTTTTAATTAGTTCAGCTTGAGTCGTTTGGGATTCGAACCCAAGACCCTCTCATTAAAAGTGAGATGCTCTACCAGCTGAGCTAACGACTCGAACGTAAGAACACGATATTTTTCGGCCCTCTCTGGTCAAACGAATTTCATATAGTTTTTTACCAGTTTATAGAAGTTTCCGAACGCAAAAAATTCAGTAAAAACTTTGTCCGATCTTAAAATCCGGAAGCGATAGTATCCTTTCTGTCCGGTCCCGTAGAGATCAAATCTATACGAACACCTATTAGTTTTTCCAAAGCGCGGATATAATCCTTACAAGTAGAAGGAAGTTTGTCGAATTCTCCGATGCCTGTGATGTCTGTCTTCCAACCAGGGAATTCTTCGTAGATTACCTTTACTTGGTCTAGCCCTTGAGAAGGGAAACAATCCAGTTTTTTGCCATTCCTTTCGTAAGCAACTGCCACTGGAATTTTATCATAAGCAGAAAGAACATCTATCTTAGTAAGTGCAATGGATGTAAGTCCATTGATACGAACTGCATGCCTCAAAACTTCTGTATCAAACCAACCGCAACGTCTTGGTCTGCCGGTGGTTGCGCCATATTCTGCACCTAAAGTCCTGAGTCTTTCCCCCTCTTCCCCGTGAAGTTCTGTAGGGAACGGACCTTCTCCCACTCTTGTGGTATAAGCTTTTGTGATTCCGATCACACTTTTTAAATGATGGAATGCAATTCCAGAACCAATGAATGCTCCACCAGTAGTAGGATTGGAGCTAGTTACATAAGGATAAGTACCAAAATCAACGTCCAGCCCTGTTCCTTGCGCACCTTCTAACAGTATTTTTTTGCCCGCTTTTAATTGGGATTCCAAGTAATAAGGAGTGTTGATGATATTCTTTTGGATCTTAGAATAGAATTTTTTTACATTCTCTAAAATCTCTTTGGCGGAGAGTTCTTCTCCATCATAAAGTTTTACGAGTTCTCTATTCTTCTCATCTACTAGATTTTGTAGTCTGGTTTCGAAATCACTTTCTCTAAGATCTCCGACTCTAAGTCCGATCCTCATCATTTTATCTGCATAACAGATACCGATCCCTTTTTTAGTGGTTCCGATCTTACGATCTGGAGTGCAGGAACTTTCTCTAGCAGAATCGATCAATCCATGGAATGGGAAAAGAAGATGGCAAGCGTCGCTGATCAGAAGTTTATCATATACTGGAAATCCTTCTGCTTGGAGCTTATCACATTCTTCGATAAAGAATGTTGGGTCTAAAACGACTCCGTTACCGATCACACAAACTGTTTGGTCGTAAATGATCCCGGATGGCACCAAATGAAAAACGTATTTTTTGCCATGAACCACTACTGTATGTCCAGCGTTGGCTCCACCTTGGTAACGTACTATAATATCCGTATCTTTGGAAAGGTAATCGATTACTTTTGCTTTCCCTTCGTCACCCCATTGGGTTCCGACCACTAATGTTGCGGGCATGGATTATTCCTTATTTCCTGTTTCTTTTGTATCTGACCGATTGATTTATATAATTTCATATTACCCCAATACCGCTTCCAGCGCATCTACATTGATTGCAAATCCGCAGGCGTCCTTTTGGGTCCCGGAGAATAACTCATAAAGATGATCATAAGCTCCTCCGGTTAGAACTGGTTCTGAACTTCCGGATACGTAACCTTGGAAAACGAATCCAGTATAATATTCCAAATCTGGAATAAGAGTATAATCAGAACAAAATTCCACACCAGGAGTTTTGCCGAGTGAGCCTATAATTTCTCCCGTTTCGGAGATGATCTTTTGGAAAGAATCAGAAAGTCCTAAAGAAGCAAACTTCTTACCTAGATCTTCCTTATGAGAAACAAATCCCAAACATAAAGATTCTAAAACCGGAAAAATCCTAGAAGCGTTTCTATTTTCCAGAAAACGACGGATCTCCGGAAGGTTCTTCCTATATAATAAAAACGACAATTGCCTTTTTTCGGATCTGGAAAGTTCTAATGATTCCAGAACAGAATGAAATACTCCCACGTTCCCAAGCACGACAGTCAATGGCGAACGCAGTTTAATTCCGGAGAATAATCCAGAAATCTCTTTCAAAATTCCTAAAATAGCTGGGGCGCCTGAACCACCAATATGTTCTGCACCTACTTGCAGGATTTCTTTTCTAGATCCGCTCTTTCTACCATAGTCTCTGAAAATTTTTCCCTGATAAAAGATACGTTGGTTTTCTTTGCGGTGCGCAAAACCAGCCATACCTTTTACAGCCTGAACAGTCAAATCTGCGCTAGGAGAGATCTCATTTCCGTCTGAATCCCTGAATCTATATAATGCAGAGGAGTCTTCTGCTGACATGGTAAGCAAAAAAGAAGAAGAATAATCAAAAGAAGGTAAAAATACCTCAGAGTATTTGAATTCTTTGAGCTTGGAACTGAGGGAATTTAGAAGTTCCCTTCTCTCCGAACTCTCGTTCGGTCCAAAAAAATGAAATCCGTCCGGGATCCATTTTTTCTCGCTAAACTCTGGAGGATTATGTGTCATCTGTTCTGTACGAAAGCCCCAAAGAACAGTTCCTTTTGGCTAGGGTAGAATTCAAATCGTTTTTCCCAAAAAATAGAATGACAATAAGCCTTCCAAGGATAGAAAGTATTCTCCGGAAATCGCGTATCCAACCTTAAAGTTCGAGCTCTAAGCACCGAAACCAGATTAACCGCAAGACCTTAAACAGAGACGTAGCATGGCAGAAAAAGAACAATCCGTCGGAAGATGGCAGAAGGAATTCTTCGAGAACATTCACCTATTTAAAAGATCAGGAATGAGTGAAGAAGAAGCTAAAAAGATACTTCAGAAATTTCTTTATCTTTGTTCAGTAACTCCAATGCCTCCGGTCATGGATGTTTTTAAGGATCCATCTTCTCTGGAAAGAATAGGTGTATACACCCCTCCCGAAAAGAAGGCCAGGGAATTCATGATCGAATTCCTTTCTCCTATCATGAAATTTTTTACGGTAGAAGGTATCGAAAATCTAGCAGCAGTTAAACCTCTGATCGGAAAATACCCGGTTACCTTGATTTCCAATCACCTCAGCCATTTGGATGCCCCTGCGATCTTCCAACTTTTATATCATGCTTCTCCAGAAGGTAGAGAAGTAGCTGAACAACTCGTATTCATCGCTGGGCGTTTGGCTTACGAGCCAGACTTTACCAGACTTGGATTGTATATGTTCGGAACTCTTTTGGTCTGCTCTAAGAGAGATATGGCGGACAACCCAAGTCTTTCAGACGTAATGACCAAAATTAATATGAGGGCATTCCGACATTCTCAAAAACTGCAACAAGAAGGAAAGATTGCTGCAATCTTCCCAGAAGGAACTAGATCCAGAGATGGAAGACTAATGCCTTTTGTGGACACAGTCTACCACTATGTTGCAAATAAGGTAATTCTTCCAATTTCATTGGAGAAGACTGACAAAATTCTTCCTACAACAAGCTTGCTCTTCAACCAAGTAGCTGGAAAACTAACGATCGGTAAACCTGTGTTAGTTGGAGAATTATCCAAAAAGGAAATGGCTCATTTCCCTAAGGATATTGAACATCTTCCATTCCCGGAACATGGGGACAAAAAACAATTCCTGATCGATAATTTGGCTCTGCTTGTAGGACAAAACCTGAATAAACACCAACACGGTATTTACAGGAACTTGTATAGCGCCGATGCTAGAGACCAAAACAAACTCATCAAGGTACCGAAAGAACCAAAAGAAAAGGTTGTAGTAATCGGAAATAGCAGTATGGGAATTGCGATCGCAACCGTACTTGCTAATAAAGATGTTAATGTCTTGGTTTACCACCCTGACAAAGAATACACTTCTCAGTCGAATGCAGAAAGAAGAGATCTGAGAACTTATTCTCTCTACAAACTTCCTCCGAACTTAATATTCACTTCTGATCCGGAAGATTTAAAAACTGCAACTTTGTTTATCCAAGGAACCAATCCTTGGGAGTTGCATACGATCTACCCTGATCTACAACCTTATCTTTCTAAGAATAAGGCTCCGTTTTTCAATATTATCAAAGGATTTACCAGTGCTGGTTTGATCCTAGACGATCTACAACAGGGGTTAGGAATAGAAGACGATAGGATCGGAGTGATCTCTGGTGCTTGTTATCCGGACCAGATCATGGAGAGAAAAATTTCCGGATTCGAGATCGCGGCCGTAAACGAAACCCTGATCCCTCGTATTCAAAAATTATTAACTACAGGTTATATTTTCCCAAGATCTGCGATCATTCCTTCAGATGTAAAAGGTGTTCAGTTAGGCGGAGCACTTAAAACAATTTATGCTCTTGTAATGGGAATCGTCGAAGGTTACTTCCAACAAACTTTAGGTGGGAATGTGGATAATTCTCTATTCCATCTTTCCAATCGTTTCTTCAATGAGATGGTAAACGTGGGAGTTCGTATGGGAGGAAAACCGGAAACATTCCAAGGTTTATCGGGACTCACTGACTTTATGTTATCTTGTTTCGGAACAGATGCAAAAGACAGAAAGACAGGCTATGATATAGCGAATGGTCATCCTTCTGAAAAAATGTCTAACGGGTTCTATGGATTGAAAGTAATGCCAAACCTTATGAAAATAGATCCGAATGAAGTTCCTATCATGTATGCTGCTTACGAAGTAGTCATCAATAAGAAAGACGTTCGTAAGGTTGCAGAAGGAATGGAAGAGAGACTTTCGAGAGTTTAAAGCTCTCGTTAGTCTCCTGCTATAAACCGGATTTTAGCGTCCGTTTACGAAAATTTCCAGTAGCCCTTCTGACAGTGCTTCTATCTCAGAAGCTCTTTCTTTCAGGAGTCTGAAAGTTTTTTGTAATGCAATTTCCATTTCTTCTTTTGGAACTCCGAATGTAGTTAGTCCCAATTGGATGACCGTAGTCATCATTCTGAGCCTGTCTATTTTTCCGGAATATACCATTTCTTCCAAAAGGCTTTGGAAGACCCCTCTGAAGGCCAAAGTACGGATTAAATATTCTTGTTCGTCAAATTCAGGATTATATTTTTCGAATAGGATCTTGCTTCTATGAGAGCCGCGATTTCCTATCATATCGGTTACACCGTGGGTTTTGTAAGCCGCTAAGTATGTTTCCGCTATGGTAAGTTTTTTCTGGCAAAGATAGAATTGTAATCCGATTTCCATGGCAAAAACCAGTGGAGGATCCATTTCACCTACCAGGCGTTCGGCGGTCTCACCCGCTTCGTTGAATACTTCGCTAGCTATTGCGAGAAGTATCTCTTCCTTGTTCTTGAAAAAATGATAAAGACTTCCTGTAGTGATCTCTGCTTCCTCGATGATCCTACGTATGGTTGCCTTTTCATATCCTTCACTTACGAAAAGTTTTCGGGAAACTTCTAAAATTTTACCCCGAACTCGGTTGGACTGTTCTATTCTCTTCATCTGTTGACACCCTGCCAGAACAGAGCCTATACATTTTGCATAAGGAGTCCCTTATGGGATAAGCTCGTTCCTTTTTATTTATATGTATTTAAGATTGCGTAATGCGCCTTGTTAGCCTCATATAATTTTTTGAATACGGAAAAATTCCGATCATATACTAATTTATTCGCCGGATTCGGATTCCATCTTTCTTTACTTGGAATTAAACTTTTGATCTCTTCGAAAGAATGAATTTTACCTAATCCTAATGCAGCTATCGCTGCCGCACCAGTAGCTCCCGCATTTTGGGGATGATCTATTGTTTCGATAGTTCTCCCTGTAATATCCGCCAAGATCTGGCAAATAATAGGAGAACGTGCCACTCCGCCCACAAATCTAATGGTAGAAGATGCTGGAATTTTTGTATGAGATAATTCTAAGATCCAACGTTTATGAAAGGAAATACCTTCGATCACAGATCGGATCAGTTTTCTTTTTCCTGTATCCAAACCAATATTGAAGAACATTCCTCTTGCTGCAGGATCTTCGAAAGGACAACGGTTTCCATGCAACCAAGGAGTAAAGATCACTCCATCACTTCCTGCGGGAGTATCTTTAATGGATTCGAATAAGTATGCGAAAAGACTTTCGTGAACTGCGTCTTCTCCTTCCGTTACATTCTTTTTTTCTAAATAAACATCTATCTCGTCTAGGGCAAGATGGTCTTTGACCCATTGTAGACATTTACCAGACGTTTCCTGTTCTCCGAAATAATTATAAAAACCTGCTCGGGCTCCTACGATGGATGCAATTCTAGCGTTGATATCTACAGTTCTTTTTTTGGTTACTGTAGATACCCAACCAGAAGTCCCTGCATAAATATGAGTGTCACCTTCTTCTACAGCGCCTGCTCCGATACCTATCAGAGTAGCGTCTCCGCCTCCACCAAAAACTGCAGTTCCTTCTTTTAATCCTAGTTCTTTTGCGGATATTTCAGTCAGACCACCAATCAGATCTGTAGATTGTATTAGATCAGGAAGATGTTCGAAACGGACTCCGAACATTTTGCAAAGTCCTTTATGCCAGCGGCTTTTGCCAGGGCGAGAATCATATAAGAAAGTAGCAAATGCAGAATCCAAGGTCATGGTAGCTCTGCCAGTACATCTGGTAGTCAGATAATCTTTCACATCCAACCATTTGTGGACTCTCGCAAATTTTTCTGCTTCTTTTGCCTCGACCCATTTATATTTCCATAATGGATCTTTTACACTTCCAGCAACTGCTCCCGTGATCTGTAAGGAACGAAGAAGTTTATAAGCATTCAGACCTTCTATCTTGATCCCATGCTCGATTCCTTTTTTCATTTGCTCACGGGCTCTTTGGTCCATATAACTCATCGCTGGACGTACCGGTTTCAGATCTTTATCAACTAAGACAAGACCTTGCATTTGAGAACAGAAGGAGATCCCACGAATTTCTGCAGAATCTAATTTGCTTTCTTTTAAGACCTGGGCGGTGGTATCTCTCATAGAATTCCACCAATCTTGGGGATCCTGCTCTACTCCTCCGCCTTCTAAAAGTGTGAGTCCGTATTCTTGGGTTGCAGAATTAATTAGAGTAAGCCTATCACCTATTTCAAATAGGCAAGTTTTGGTCCCGGTAGTTCCTATATCGTAAGCCAAAACGTAGACTTTTGATTTCATGCAGCAGATCCTCCGGAACCCAGTCATCGAAAAGCTCGATGAGTGAGCACTCACTCATCAGGAGATTGAAAAGCCCCTCAAAAAGGGCAATCCTTTTTTCTAAAATGAGAAGGCGGTTATATGCGATTGTCTTTTCGTGTCAATAGAATCGCGACAGCGATGCGCGGGCTAAAAATTATCTGCCTATAATCCCTTCCGCTTCTGGTTTGAATCTATAGATATAGTAAGGCCCCTTGCTTAGGATTACGCTATCCAGTTGTAGGAAAACTTCGTTTAACGCACTGCAGGTTAAATACATATATCCATCAGGAGCATAACTAAAGCCGTCGGGCCAACGGAAGCTTGGATCCTTGAATAATGTGGTGATCTTTTTATCTGCATCGATCAGATTCACTGCAGAATGCTCCGCGTCGGTCACATATATGTTTCCGTTCTTATCAATACTGATCCCATCACTCATCGATTTTAAAGAATATTGTTCGACTTGTGCTGCGAGTTGAGCAGCAGTTAACGTAGAATCCCTTAAAACACTGGTTTTAGCACGATATAATTCGCCTGAAGTGAAAGGAGCAAAATATAACCATTCCCTATTTTGATCTAACGCGATAGAGTCTGCATTAAATATAATAGAAACTCCTGCTACTTGGAAAGGAGATCCGTTCACTACGATCTCGTTTCTTTCCCCAACGACGGAGACATGATCTTTCAAAAGGCGTCTTGCTTTTTTGTTTGTGATATCATATACCACGAGTCCTGGATCTGGGATCAAAGGACTTGTATCTGTGATAAATATTGTCTCTGTAACTGTATCAATTTGCATATCGTTGAACAAAGAATCCTTGGGAGCGATAGAAACTGGGAATTCAAACTCATGAATGGTCGTTCCAGTTTCAATATCGAAAGCATAAACCTTTGGTCTTGTTATTGCCAGATTGCCATAATCCAGGGTCCAAAGCCGATTTTTATCATCTACTCTGACTGAAAGAACTGTATTAAAATTTTTCTGAAAGTTTTGGTTCGGAAATGGAAGGACCTGGCCATTCTTTAACTCAGCAACTTTGATGGGTGGAGAACCTTGGGGAAAGAAGGAGAAGAAGAGCCTTCCGGATGCAGATGCGCTGATATTGCCAGGAGGACGATCTAACTGGATTACTTTTTCTAAAGAAGAATTCGGATACTTTGGTAACGTTGTCCTATCTTCTAAATTTCCTGTTTCGCATTTTACGATTGTAAAAACCAACGCAAAGACTATGGCCCATTTTTTTAACATAAAATTTTCTCCACTGCCTCATATCATAAGGCAAAAAAGAAAATGGTCGTCCGCATTGTTTAAGTCGAACGTCCGAATTTAAGAAGTCGGTCTTATACTTAAAATCGTAACTTACAACTTTCTTATTTCTTAAAGTACTAGTATACGATGTAAACTTGTGTTCACATGAAAAAGAACGGGATTATAGGATCGAATTACCTTGTACTTATATGCGTCTTACATTTCGCAAAACCACTTATTCGCATAATATTGAGATCGTTATAATTAGAAACTAAAATGATATGTACTTCCCATTCCAAAATTATAATTTGCTTGGAACTAGAACATATACCTCCTATACTGTCATAGTTACTTCCGAGCATATTGTGATGACTTCCTCGGACCTAAGTGATGCGAATTATTATCTTTTCACTATTTAAATAAAAACGGGGCTTTCTATGCGTGAAAACCAAGTAAAGGTATACGGCTACAGATGGGTGATTCTTGGTCTATACGCACTCATTACGGCGATTATCCAAATCCAATGGCTGACTTTTGCGCCTATAGCCAGAGAAGCTAAAGTATTTTACGATGTTTCAAGCCTTCAAATAGATCTTCTCTCCCTCATTTTTATGGGAGTATTCGTGTTAATGGCGATCCCTGCTTCTTATATCATCGATACTTACGGAATTAAGATCGGAGTAGGAGTAGGCGCTGTTCTTACTGGAATTTTCTCCTTAAGCAAAGGAGTTTACGCAGATAATTTTAACATAGTGATCGCATCTCAAATCGGTTTAGCGATCGCACAACCTTTCATATTAAACGCAGTCACAAAAGTCAGCGTTCAATGGTTCCCAATTACTGAAAGAGCGACCGCAGTAGCAATCGGAACCTTAGCGCAATTTGTAGGTATCATTTTAGTAATGGCGATCACTCCTAGAATGTTAGGAGAAGTGAATCCAAATCCTCAAGAGATCCCCGGAATTCTTTTAAATTATGGATTAGTAGCTATGGTTGGAGCTGTAGTTTTCTTGGCGTTCTTTAAAGAGAAACCTCCAACTGCTCCTGATAATTCAAATCTGCGAGATTCTAAATTTAAAGTATTCGAAGGTTTAAAACATATCTTAAGCCAAAAAGATATGAGAAAATCTCTGCTTCTATTCCTGATTGGTTTAGGAGTATTTAATGCAGTCAGCACTTGTATAGACCAGATCTGCGAAACAAAACATCTGAACATGACCCAGTCCGGAGAAATTGCAGGAATGATGTTAATGTCAGGAATTATCGCAGGCATTTTCGTTCCATTAATCTCAGATAAGATTGGTAAAAGGCAACCTTTCTTAGTGATCTCTATGGCAGGATTTTTGCCTGGAATGTTATTATTCTCCTTAGCGAATGATTATACATTAGTATTAACTGGAGCATTCTTGATTGGATTCTTCTTACTCGGGATCGGTGCTCCAATCGGATTCCAATATTGCGCAGAGATCACTTCTCCGGCACCCGAATCATCTTCTCAAGGACTTTTACTTTGGATTGGGCAGATATCTGGGATCTTCTTTATCTTAGGTCTGAACTTTTTAGGAATTGATCTATTCTTAAAAATATTTATAGGTCTTGGAGTATTAAACTTAGCTTTGTCTTTCTTACTGAAAGAATCTCCTTTGATGTTAGGAGCAAAAGTACAAGAGAATTCTCTCTCCAGAAAATAAATAAAAAAAGGTCCGTCGGAATTACTCCGACGGACGGTTTAAGGTTTGCTATTCAATGGATCAAGTCGTTTCAGTATGTGATCCGATTTGAAGAAATTCGTTCCAAAAATTTTCGGTAATTTTTAGCGTTACGTCTTCCTCTGATCTGATCTTGTATCATATTCCAAATCAAAGAACCTGGTAGCCTAGGTTCTTTTCCTTCTCCCATTCTTCTAAACTGAAGACGGATCGCGGACATCTTAGAAAGTGAATTTAATGCAGGATTAGAAAGTTTTGGTATTTCTATAGAGACCTTTTCTATTTTTCCAGAAAGTAATCCATTTACGAATGTAGGATGAAATGCAAAAGGTGCAGCGATCCCAACTAAGTCTGCTTCTTTGGAAATAATAGCTTCTTCCATTACAGATTTGCTTCTGAATCCTCCGGTTACTAGTAGAGGAATTTTAGTGATCTCTTTTGCCTTTTTAGCAAAATCTAAAAAGTAAGCTTCTCTTTTGTTTGTGCCTGTTCCTTGCATCGCAGGAGATTCATAATTCCCCCCTGAAATTTCCAGAAGATCCAAACCGATCGGTTCGAGCATTTTGATTACTTGGATAGAATCTTCTTCTTGGAAACCTCCACCTTGGAAGTCCGCAGAATTTAATTTAACTCCAATTCCAAAATCGGATCGAACAGATGCTTTAATACCTTTTAGAACTTCCAAAAGGAACCTGGTCCGATTTTCCAAAGAACCACCCCATTCATCTTTTCTAATATTAGTAATTGGAGAAAGGAACTGATTTAATAAATATCCATGAGCAGAATGAACTTCTACTCCGTTAAACCCTGCCTTTTCGGCTATGACAGCAGCATCTATGAATTTTTGGATGAGGACTTTGATCTCTTCTCCCCTTAATTCTCTTGGTTCTCCAAAAACTTTGGCGAACATTCTGCCAGGTATATGAACTTTTATTGGAGAAGGTGCAACAGGTGTTTCAGTAATAAAACCAAATGTTTGCCTTCCTGGATGATTGATCTGCATCCAAATTTTGGATTCGCCGGATTGGCCAATCTCTGCCCATTTTTTTAGGGGAGAAAGATCCATGTCTTTTCTTAAGATCACATTGCCCGGACCTGTTAGTCCATTTACGTCCACCATTACGTTTCCGGTAAGAAGAAGTCCCGCGCCTGATTGGGACCATCTTTCATAAAGTTTGAATAATCTTTGGCTAGGAAGAAATTCCTTATCCGAAAGACCTTCTTCCATAGATGCTTTAACAATTCTGTTTTTGAGTATTTGGCCGTTTGGAAGTTTATATTCGGATGAAATTCCTTCCTTTGATAATGCCTGGATCATAAAATTCTCACTCACAATTTCCTACCATTCGGTATTTATTTGACTGTGCTGGTCAATAAAAATTCCTACCGGTTGGTATTTATTTTTAGGAAATTTGGAGAATTAGTTTGACGGGCCAAAGAAAAATGTAGAATCAGAAGCAGGAATGAAACTGAACAAATCTAAGCCTGGCTGGAAAAAAATGCCGGAGGAGGTTCGAAAGGAATCTATCCTTCAGGCAGCCATGCAATGTTTCTTTAGCAAGGGTTTCGAAAGGACCTCTGTTCAGGACATAGCGGATGCGGCCGGACTCACAAAAGGTGGGATCTATTTCCATTTCGAAAGCAAAGAAGAGATCAGAGACACTCTCATCCAAAACTTTTTATCTTGGGAAAGGTTCGGATTCGAAGAACCCGAAGTAAAAGCGCTTCCTCCTCATCTGCGCTTGGTAGAATATTTAGAAAGACTCGCAAACCGTCTGGCAGTGGAAGGAAATTGCAGCCCTCGCCTATTTGCAGAAGCGACTGCTTGCGGCGCAATGGAAAAAGAAATATTAAGTTTTTATGATTCTTTAGAAAAACTTTTCGCTAAGACGATTAAAGAATCTCAGGAAAATGGTAAGATCAGAGAAGATCTTTCACCAGAACTTTCTGCCAGGACATTACTCGCACTTTTTGACGGATTGCAGATACAGTCAGATATTTCTAATAAGAGAGCTTTACAGACTGTCGGAAGAGAAGTCCTAAAAGTGTTTATGAAATCTATGTTATTCCTTCCTCAGGATAACTGCGAAATTTGAGGAATGTTCTTTGGTCGGAGTTTTTCAAACTTTGATCGGAAGATAAATACTCACTAACAAGAAAGCTAATGAGATCAAGATCGCCATCAGTGGTCTGATAATCCGATAAAATTTCCAAAGTTTCAATTCGAATCGTTTGTTCTTCATCTCTATATATTAGAGAACAAACGAATGATCTAGGACTTACATTTTCAAAAAAAAATTTATAATCCCTTGAGTGAGGGATAAAAGATCTATATCAGATTATTTTAATTCTTTATGTCTTTTTCTGATCCAGAGTCCGTACACAATTCCGACAGAAAATCCGGATACGATTACTATAATTAGAATTGGGTCCATCTTCTTCCCAGATTTACAATTGATCTAGGTTTTGCAAATCTTACTTGTTTCTGCTTGTTACAGAAGTCATCTCAAGATTGACGCCAGCAACTTGTAAGTATGTCCAATCGGTACTTTGAGTCGGGGCTATTCCTACAGTTCCGATAGAACCTGAATCCCCAACGGCTACGATTCGGTTTAGTTTTGAACTATAAGCCGCAGACATCCAATCATTATATCCGCTGCTGCCTCCGCAAGTATCCAGAGTACTGAAAGAGGTCCAAGACGTTCCTTGGTTAGAAGAATATGCCCATTTGCAATTTGGGCCAAATGTGTAAATATTTCCTGATGAATCGCTCGCAAAACCGTTCGGTCTAGCATTTGTTCCAAAACCTGTAGCTACAGAAATAGGCCAAGTTCCGTTGGCGTTCATTTTGGAACTCACGGATACAGAATCACCACCTCTAGTTCCAACCAAATAGAAATCATTCGAGCGAGATTTGAAAAATTGGAATGTAGTCATCTCATAAGGAGAAGCAGTCGGAGGATTCCAAACTATGGAACCTATGGAGCTTCCAGAAGGAGGAAATGATTCCAGAGCATTAATGGTAGCTGCAGGATTATATCTTAAGATAGCTGTATAGGATCCAACTTCCATGGAACAATACACTGTATTATTATAAATTGAAATTAAACAAGAAGCATCGTATGATCCGTAATCTACGTCTGCTATATCTTCTATTACAGTCCAGGTAACTCCGTTCGAACTTTGGATCATATATAATGTTTCGCCGGAAGAGTAGGCAAACTTGGAACCTGTTGCGATAAACTTATTCACCCCTCCGACTGAACCGTAAGAGATGGTACGTAATGGTAGATTCCCTTGAGTTGGATATGTAGCAGAATTCGGACAGGCAACTCGAGTCCAGGTCACTGCATCGGGACTTGTCCAAAGCCCACAGTTATTTGTTCTGCTTGTAAAATCACCAGTAGTCGTTCCTACTGCGACGAATAAACCATTTCCATAAGTGACTGAATACAAGCTCCCTCCGGAACAATCCGGAAAAGTGGAAGACCCAACACTCGCAGTCCATGCAATCCCATCTTTACTAGTCCATAAAGAGCAAGCTACACCTACAGCTACAAACTCATTGGCATTATCAGTCGGTCCGAGTTGGTTGGATAATGTCAGATCCAAGCCAAGGCCCACTAAAGATTGGGAAGCATCTATATTCACTTCCTTAGCTTGGTTGCAATATAAGATCTGAAAGATACTTAGTAATAGAACGATACGTTTCATGCCCGGGCCTTTACTTAATAACAAATTTCCTTAGGATCTTTCCCATCTTTTTTTGGGATAAATAGAGTCCATTTATGTCGAATTTTGTAGAGTTTGTTCCAGATTAGTTTAGGGTTCCAACTTGTAATCAGGCTCTAGGATACGAGGGCAATGGCTGAAAATTGTCCCTAAATAATGTCTGGCTAAAGAATGAAAGACCCATTCTCCTGCGGTATTTTGCACTTCTGCAGAACCGATTTCAGAAAAACCATTTTTCTGAAAGAAAGAATCTAAGCTCCAATCTTCTTCCCCAGGGATCACTTGTACTTTTAACATAGCGTAGAAGGTACCTGAATCCGGGTCGAATCTAAATACGATGGATCTACCACCTAATGGATTTCGAATGGAGAAGGTGGCCCATTTTGCCTTGGGCCCAGAACCTTCGGACTTTAAATCATACAATTCGTATTGTAAATCTTTCTCGTCCCCGAAAAACTCATGAAAAGCAGAACGAAATGCATCTCCAAATTCCAATTGAGTTGGGAAATAAGAATCTTCCGAAGGATCCATAGTACTGATTTTTGGAAAGTCGAATACACCATCAAGTTTTTAGAGAAATGGATCTTAGGAAAATAAACGAGATGTTATCTTTTTTTGAGAATCTGGCCGAAATAAAAAACATGAGCTGGAAAAAATCCAAGATCTATCTATTTCAAATTTTTTCCTTAATCATGCTCGGCGGAATTTTCTTTTTATCCGAATCGATCTTGCCCAAAGATCTTTCCGGAATTTATAAAGAATACGTAGTCCAAGATTTCGAGACTGAAGTTTTCGGAGAAGAAAACGTAAAAGCAAAATTGGGTCCTGATTTCAGTCCGGAAGTAAGGATCTCCACTGTATTTAGAACTCCAGAAAGAGAATCCGAAAAATCTTTGTATGTAGAACTGAGCGCTGAAAAAAACCAATCCTTTCAGATCTTATTCAAAAAACCTTGGTCCTCTAAAGAATTCGTGAAAGAATTCAAGTTTCATGTTTATGCAAATGATGGTGGTGGTTCTCTTTTTGTTTTGGTAAGAGATTCCAGTTTAGATCAAAAAAAGATATTACTCACACATTTTAATTTTTCAGGTTGGAAAGTATTATCCTTAGACATCACTCGTAAAGTGAGACAAGACGATCTAGTCACTCATCAAAATTCTGAACTTGTATTCTTAGGATTTTTATACGAAGCTCCTTTCGAAAGAAAAAGAGGTACTAGAGAAGTTTTCGTAATAGATGATATTCTTGCGAAGACGAGACCTAAATATCTTTTGTTTCCAGGCGAGAAGGCCTTAGTAAAATAATATTTGCTAATCTAAATTCGCGAGTCCCAAATCTTTTCTCGCTGGGTAAGAGTTCCTTCTTCTCTCAAAATATTCCCAGTCTGCATTCTTCCAAGATTCTCTTAATTTCTGATCTTCTTCTTTTAAAAAAGTTTCAGTAGAGATTGGCTGATTCGATTTCAAAAATTTTGAAAGTGGAGGAAGTTTGTTTTCTTTATATAGAATGCATAACTTCTCCGCAAGCTTATATGTGCCAAGTAATCTTCCTAGTTGGCTATAACCTGCGATATGAGGAGTGAAAATTGAATTTTCTAAACTCGCCATTTGTTCTGCAATTTTTCCTTTAGGAGGTTCCGGATAAAACACGTCCATTACCTTATATAGATCTGTTCTATCCAAAATAGTTTGAAAAGTTTCTTCCGACCAAACTTCTCCTCTACTTGTGTTTATAAGAAGTGTATCTTCTTTCAATTTGGAAATTTTATCTTTGTCCAGTATATTCACTGTTGGATAAGGGCCATTAGCAGTAAGAGGGACATGAAGACTTACAATAGAACATTTTAATATCTCATCCAAAGGTTGAGAATGATCCTTGATAAAGGGGTCGTTATAGATATATGGGACCTTCTTCTCTTCTAAAATTTTGGCGAATGTTTTGCCCGTATTTCCGAAGCCGATGATGCCAACTTTCTTTTTTCTAAGTTCTTCTTCCGAAAAAAAATGAAGAAGAGAGACCCAACAATATTCAGCAACAGAACCCGCATTGCTTCCTGGAGAATTAATGAATACTCTGGATTCTTTTTTTAGATCCGAAAAATTCACATGATCTGTTCCAGAACTCACTGTTGCAAAAATTTTTACGCTAGGAAACATCCGACAGGTCTCTTGATTTACCTTGAGTCTAGTATTTGCAATTAATACAGTAGGTTTAAACTTTTCGATCTCTTCTGGGGATTTGGCAGGATATGATCTTACATCTAAGTTCCGGAAATGAGAAAAAATTTCCGAAGCCCCGACGGTTCCTTCCGGATAAAAAAGAATAGGAAGAGACATGAAGGAATCATTTAAAAAAGGACCTGAATCGCCAATTTATTTTCCGTAAAAACTCTTGCCTTCTCACACCCGATCAATACCTTCAATGCTTCCAACCGGTAAATATTTCAAATGTTAGAACGTTTAAAAGAAATCCCCCCGAAAATCTGGCTTTTTGCCTCTGGTTTTTTAATCCTTATAGTATTGATTGTATTCCTTCTCTGGGAGCCAGGTTCGGCCGGCAGAGAATTTGGTTTTGATGGAGGAGATTCTCCAGGCTTTACTGTAACTCAAAACGAGAATGGAGAATGGATTATCAATCCAGAGATCATGGCTACTTCTCGCGAATTATATAAAGACGGCCAATGGTTAAGCTATGATGAGATCTTAAAGTATGCTGCAAATGGAGAATTGGATCTTGTATCTTCTCTTTGGGAATTGAGAAGGAAATGTCCTGCAGATTATACCCCAGAACAATGTAATGAAATAGTAAAAGCATTTATCTTAGAACAATATCCTGGAGCGGATGGAGAAAGGCTCGTTGGTCTTTTTAGGAAATATCTTTCTTATGAGATGGTATTAAGAGAATTCGAACAACCTAAAGGCAAAAGCCAGGAAGAAATTTACGAAATCATAAAGAAGAAGAGAAGAGAACTTTTTTCAGACCAAGATGCTAAACTGATCTTTGGATTAGAAGAAGCGGAGAAGGAGTTCCAATATGGATATGACCAATTCCTGAGCGAAGTCAAAAATCTTCCTGGAGATAAAAAGCTCGCGAGATATGAAGAATATCGTAAGGGAGTTTATGGAAATTATTATAATACGATCTATAAAAGAGAGCCTAAGTTCAATAAATACGAAACTGAACTTTATTTTAAAGAAACAGATCTGAACAAATTATCCGCTGCAGAAAAAGATCCTCAGGTGCGTGCAATCCGAGAAAAATATTTCGGAAAAGACGGAGCTGACAGGATCGAAAAAGTCTTAAAAGAGATTGATGCAGAAAAGAAGAGAGAAGATCAAACCGCACAAGAAGAACAAACTTGGCTCAAAGCTCATCCGACTGCAAGACCTGAAGAAAGAGATAAAGCTTTGAATGAGATCAGAGTTAAAATTTTAGGCCAAGAAGAAGCAGAGGCTTATGGTAGAAGAAAAGCCTTAGAAGAAGACCAAAGACGTTTGCAAGGCAAATGATCCGGTTTTCCAGAAATCCGATCCGTCCATTCTTATACCTGATCGGAATTGCGTCCGGAATCCTTTTCGGAATGGAGCCCTTCGAATTTTTTCCAGCGGGAGGGCTCTCCGCGTTATGTGCCTATATTCTATTTTTGGAATTAAGAGAGTGGAAACTTAAATCTGCTATTTTCTGGCTATTAGGACTCTCTCAGGTCATTAACCTGATCGTGTTTTTTTGGATCCCCTCCTCTATTTCTGCAATTTCAGGAGCAGGCGCTGGCATTTCCTGGATCCTATTTCTCGTGTATGGGATCTTCTCTCATTTTAAACTAATCATCTTTTACTTGGGATGGAATTTTAGTTTATTATTATATAATAAGTATATAAACTCTCCGGAAAGATTTACCATATTCGGTTGGTTGATTTTTCCGATTTGGGGAGTTTTATCCGATCTGATCATGCCTCAACTGTTTCCTTGGTACTGGGGAAATTTAGCCGAAGGAAATCTTTCTTTTTCTCAAATCGCATCTTGGACTGGAATATTTGGAGTAGGATTTTTTCTACTCTTAGGAAGTTCCTCTTTAGTATTGATCAGAAATCCTTCCCTAAAAAGATACGGGATAGCTGGGATCCTTATCTTTGGGATAGTCTGGACTTTAGGAAGTTTCAGACTTTATTCTGCTCCTGATTATACTGTTCCAAATTCCACTCCTGCAATAGAAGATGGGATCTTAAAACTTTCAGGAGTTCTAATACAACCAAACACTAGTCCTGGTAAAAGAGAATTAGCTGAAAATCCTGAATTTGTAGGACAAACAATTAGCACAAGTCTCGAATTGGGCCTTCGTTCTTCTTTGGAAACTTCTCCGCCTCCCGATCTTTTATTTTTGCCTGAGTCTGCGATTCCATTTCATGGAACAATTCCGAATGAAAATCCGGGACAAGGAGTGTATTCTTCTACATTCCATGGCGCTCTAATGTATCTAACTTACAAATCAGGTGCAGATATTTTATACAATGAATTGAATCGTTTTCCGGAAGGTTTAAAAAATCAGGTAACACTTCTTTCTTCTTCCAATGGAGAGGTAGAACGTTACGATAAAAGAAGATTACTTGCTTTCGGAGAATATATTCCTTTCGAGTCTACATTTCCTTTTTTAAGAAAACTGTTTAAGGAAACTTCCTTTTATATAACTGGAGGAGATCCTAAACCTCTTATTGGAAATCGTTCCTTGAGAAGAGAAAGAATTCCTTCTTTACCTACAGAAGAGGAGACTCCTTTGATCCAAAATCCGGATCATTTTCGTCCAATTTTAACCAGCTCAGGTAAAGAAGAAAATGTTTCCTATCAGATCTTACCTTTGATCTGTTATGAGGCAATGTTTTCCTATCTTGTAAGAGATTCAGTAAAATTCGCTTCTAAGAATACATATACTTTTTTTGTAAATCCTACGAATGATTCTTGGTTCTCTTCAGATATAGAAGCTTGGCAACATGCAGGAGCTGTTCGATTTAGAGCAATAGAATTTGGGCTTACTTTAGTACGCCCTGCAGTCACAGGAATTTCACTCGCAGTGGATCCGTATGGCAGAAATTTAAATCATCCAACAAGATATGGAGAAAAAGATACCAGATCCTTCCTGCTTCCAGCTACAAAATTGAAAGAAGGCGGAAATACATTCTATTCCGAATGGGGAAATCTTCCTTTTTATCTATATACTATTCTGGTATTCACGTTATTCTTTCTTGTAGGAAAAAAGGCATTTTTCAAAACTAAGGGTTAGCTCCAAGGGGGATCTTTGTTAGAACATACATTCTGCCATCTCCCTGGTATCGATGTGATCGAAGAAGGGAAACTCTGGGACCAAGGAATTCTTCATTGGGATGAACTCAGAGAAGTATTAAAAGAAAAAGTAAAGTCTCCTTCCGATATGCATTCCAGATTATTATTGGACTCTCTGGATTTTTCTAGAAAGGAAATGAATAGAAAGAACTGGGATTATTTTTTCTTCGCTCTACCCAGCCAACAAAAATGGAGATTATTCCCAATCATCCGAGAAAATCTTCTCTATTTAGATATTGAAACTTCCGGTTTAGGTAATGGTGATTTCGTAACCGTTGTAGGAACTTATGACGGTAAAGATTTCAAAACATATCTTAGAGGAAGGAATATGGATGATTTTCCTGAAGAACTTTCTTCTTCTCATGTTTTTGTAACTTATAATGGTGCGGCATTCGATGTTCCTTTTTTAGAAAGAGAATTCGGTAAAAAATTCAAGAACCGTCATTTGGATCTAATGTATATTCTGAGAAGTCTCGGGATCAAAGGTGGTTTGAAAGGTTGCGAGAAGGCCTTAGGTATAAAAAGAGACCTTCCTTATGAAGTAAATGGTGCGGATGCAGTTCGATTATGGTGGCAGTATGTTCAGTACGATGACCAAGACGCATTAGATCTTCTTTTAAAATATAATAAAGAAGATGTGGTTAACCTAGAACTTTTGTTTATTAAAGCCTATAACTTAAAAATCAAAGAAACTCGCTTTTTCGGAGAAGTTATCCCTGAGATTTAAGTCGCGGAGTGTTTTAAACCTCAGGTGTATTAGCGATCCAACGATAAGTTTCATAAGGTGGTTCTGTTTCTATAATTTCGACCCAGCCTTTGCCTATAAACTTACGAACCATAGAATGTAAGATCGCCATTGCAGTATTATAATATCCTGAATGAGCAACCTTCTCCCCCATAGCCTCTAAAGTTAAAGCGGATAGATCGTATTCTTTTTCCTTAAGCCTGCGGATCACACCTCTTTCCAATATTTGTAATGTTTTATGAAGAAGTTTAATTGCCTTTTGAGGAGACTCTGGCTCTGGTCCATGAGCTGGCAATAGTCTACGAATACTCATCTTAGAGATCCTTTCCAAAGAACGATAATAGTCCTCGAGATTTCCATCTATTTCTGCATAAATAGAAGAGATGTTTTGTAAGACGAGATCTCCAGTGAAAAATATATTTTCTTCTAAGATATAAGGAGTGAGGTGCCAAAGATTATGACCTGGAGTATGTAAAAATCCAATGTCTCTTCCGCCGGCGTGGATCACGTCCCCTTCTTCTAATTCTATATCAAATTTTAAAACAGGATCGATACGAGTTCCTCTACTTAATGTATTTCTTAAGTTTAGGTTTCCTTCTTCTATCCTTGCTAGTTCTCTCTTACGATCTTCCGGAACTCTATGGCCTTTGTATACCAGACGTTTAGACGCTCTGTTAAACATTTCTACATGTTCCAGATAGTTTCCAATTCCAGAAGCCATCCCTTTCATTGCGTATAGTTTTGCATCTGTATAATAACGGATCGTGAGAACAGCGCTCAGATGATCCAAATGATTATGAGTATAAAAGATATGTTTGATCTTGTTTAAGCTAAGTCCGATCTTTCGAAGTGCCCTTTGGAGCATTCCTAAATTAGCGAGATAACCTGAATCTATAAGTGCAGGTTCTCCATCAGGAAGAATATAAATATTATTGGGTGCATAAAACGGCTGAGGGATCTCCGTTTTAAAAATTCCGTCCCCGATTTCTTTTACATCTGGAATTGAGTCATAACGATAAATTTTCAAACTCGATTCTCCCTTGGCTAAATCGAACTGCGTAGTCCGTCTTCTAGGAAAATAAGCGACTCCTTTCTCTGCAAGCTTCTAAATTTCCTTTTCGGATATACTCTGAAAGAATTCGAATTGAGTCCAAATTCTCTTTAGCTTCTTCTCCCAGAATTCGTTTAATATGTTTTGTTTCGAACGATGATAGTTTTCCATCGAAGGAACATGCGATACATAATAATCTCAAGCAGGCCTTCTTCTCTTCTTTAGATAATTGGGAGACCAAACTTCCGAATGTATCCAGATCATCCAAAGATCCATCATGAGAATTCAAACCGAATCCTTTATGCATTTTGATCAGCATGTATTCCAAATTGGGATGGAATATTTGGGTGAACACTACTGAGTTTCCAACTGCAGCTAAGAATGCAATCTTTCCCTCTTTACTAAGTTTATCCTTATTTTTCAATATTTCGTCTGTGACTTCTTTTGCTATGATCCTGGAAAGTAATCTGATCCTAAGTTCTTTTAAGATCAGATACATTACCACTCCGTCCCAGATTGCAGTGATAGGAGCTGCGATATAGTCTGCATAAACTCGCAGAGAGTTTCTCGCTAAAATTTTTCTGAGTACGATCTTAGCAAGCAGGTTAGAAAGTAAAACTTTTGTCTTATAAAAGAATGTTCGTATGAGTAAACTTCTCTTGTCAGTTAGTCGTAATGGATCTATTCCTAATAGTTTTAGATCAGGGTCCGGGATTTCCAAAGCCATCCTGGAAAGTAGATTTGCATTTCCAGTGACAAGGTCTGGATCTTCTTCCAATTGTATACCTGAAAGTTTTGTGAGTTTATACGCGGCCCATAATCCTAATTTATAGAGAAGATAAAATTCTAAGATGGTTCCGATTGCAAGTGCCGCTCCTGCATAACTCCATTTTTCTATAAACTCCGGTGAAAATGTTTCAGGTGATTCAGGAAAAAGTTTTTCTACTAAGATAATAAGGTAAGTCGTCCAAAATCCAATCTGCAATCCTAAGAAGGAAGCCCAACGTATGATCCTTGTACTTTTGGGGAAGAAGTCTGGACTTGGCTCAAGAGCTTTCTCTTCTTCCTTGTCCCCATTGACATAATTCCGGAGAATTTTAATCCCCCATTTTTCCAAAACACCCGGTTTATAATCTGAATAAGATTCGGCCCTTACATTCATCAGAAGGACGATCGGAAACCAAAATCGGGGGCAAGTCAACTCAATGGTGGAACCTTTCTATGAGTTTTCTGGGTCTAAGGCCCGACTGGTCGAGTTTTCGTTCCCAAGATTTCATTCTTGACCATGATTTTCCGAAGATAGATATTAGAATTATGGCGTTCTCTAAACCGTTTATTTCCAAATTATTCCCTGCATTTGTCGGCCTAATCGCCACGGTCGCTGTGCTCGTGTCTTGCAATACTGGAGATACTAATAAAGTAGATCTAACCGTTACTGGAACCGACGGTTCCACCTTCCCTATCCAGGGAGAAATCGATAAGGACAAAACTTCCAACTGCGGAAGTGCAACTCCTTATTCCAGCTCCACCAGCGGGACAACTACAGGAACTTCAACAAGCACAGGTTCCACTACGAATTTATTTACAATCAATTCCAGGATGTATTTTACCACAGGCGCATTCGTAACTTTGAAATTTGTTTACGATGCTACTCAAAACCAAGGAACAGTAGATGCTCAGCAAGGGTTCTCATTCTCCGGTTTACCTTTATTGGGAATTTCTCCAGTAGTTGCGAACTACGGAAAAATTTTCTGGGGAGGAAGTGGAGTGCCTGTGGACACAGGAACTTCTAGCACCCAAGCTCTCTCCTACTTGACTGTTACATTAGATTTGGTAGGGAACAAAGTAACTACTGGATCTGCAGGTCTTGCTTTGACCCAATGTTATACTACGGACTTTATCAACTGTACTTCTGCTACTTCTTCCAGTATGTGTTATACCCAAGATGGTTTAAAATGTTATAATACGAATACTGCGAGTGGTCCTACAGTTTCTATCAAAGGTGATATTAACTGTACAAGTAACGCGATCCCTTCTGGTTCTTCAAGTACCGGCCAGTAATCTTAATTTAGTTTAAGATAAAAGAAAAGCCGCGGTGGAGATCGCGGCTTTTTTGTTTTCAGGAAGTTCGTTAAGAAGAAGGTGAACTATCTTTATGAGATCAAACTTCCATTAATTTGCGGAATTGTTCTTTAACAAGATTGCCTTCGTTAGACTCAGGATAGGATTTTAAGAAGTTTAAAAGACCTTCTACATCTGCTACAAATTCTTCATTCAAATTTTTTCGAATATTGTATCTATTCAATAAGGAGAGAATGACTAGATCATCATCCGAGTTTCTTTCTTCCTTAGCGAATAAAGAATGAGCTAATTTTTTATCGTTCTTGTCTGCAATCTCGAGCAGTTTTAAGACAGGATAAGTATATAGACCATTGCGAAAATCTTTGAGAGGAATTTTCCCTGTTTGGTCTCCGGCTTGGAAATAATCGATCGCATCATCTTGTTTCTGGAATAAAGAACCTAAACGAATACCAAACTCATGTAGTTTTTTTCTGGTCTTTTTAGGAGCATCTACTAATATCCCGGCTGCTTCTGAGACAGCTCCGAATAATGATGCAGTTTTTCCGTAGACTACTTTATTATAGATATCTAATGTGATTTTGGGATTTTTTTCCCATTCCATTTGAATAAGTTCACTGACGGAAAGATCTTTGATAACAGTTGTAAAAAGATCCATCAAATCTGGAGAACCCAAACTGTTTAGATGATCTATCCCACATGCCAAAAGATAATCGCCAGCTAAGATAGAAGTTTTGTTCCCGAATTTAGAAGGGACACTTGGCATTCCTCTTCTTGTCTGGGCCTCGTCGACCACGTCATCATGAAGAAGACTCGCAGCATGAATTAGCTCAGCGATCGCACCTACGTCGGAGTATTTATCTCCCTTATAACCAAGGATCTTACAAAGACAATAATGTAGAATAGGACGAATCCGTTTGCCACCGGATCGGATCGTGTATTCTTTGATTTCGGCCAGAATACGCAGATCTTCGTCTATGATATCTTTTAGTTTTTTATCGAACTTACGGACTAAGAGATCCTTCAATCCTTTTGCTTTCACGCGGGTTTCCTGTTACGACAGTATTTAGAATCGATTTTTCGGCTCAAGCAGTAAAGGACGTAATAGGAGAAGTTCCGGACCAATTTATGGTCAAGGTTTCCACTTATTGTCCAAGGCGAGAAGGTGGCGAGAAAGGATTTTTTCCATATCTCTATCCTCTTTTTTGCGATAGATATGGATTAGATTACGGAACATTCTTTTGAGGATTGTCAAACTGCTTGCATGAGTGAAATATCTTTCGTGTGCCTGGAATCCGTTTGCTTTCAGAAAACGAATGCAGGTAGAACGGTCCAACATCACACCACCATGATAAGAATCTATATAGGTTTGAAATTCAGAAGATTCAAAATGTAATAGAAAATGCAAAGGCATATTCACCCCATATAAGGGGAGTTGTAATCTGTGAGCCACTAACAGATAGATAACGGAAAGAGAAATTGGGATCCCCTTTTTAGAAGAGAATACCTTATGAAGATAAGAATTGTTCGGATCCTCATACTGATCATGATTTCCGCCAAAACCTTCTTCCTGAGAGAGTACTCTGGTTAAAAAATGCACTTTGACTTCGTCAGAAGCGAGATCTTCGTTCAGGTCTACTAACTCTTCGACTCTAATTGCGATCTTATCTAAATATGTTCTGAACTCCAAATAAGAAAGATCTGAATCGATCACTGAAGAAAGAAGAAACACACCTTCTTCTAGATCGTCGTAATGATTTGGATGACCCTTCTCCGCTAAGATAGAATAACGATAACTAATTCTTTCGGAATGAACTGCTGCACTTACAGAACGTGCAAACACTCTAAGAGTTGGATCTTTTAGTTCATCTGCAATTTCTTGGACCCTAACTTGCCAAGGGATCATGCTAGCGATCTCTTTTATGATCCTAGATTTATCTTGAAGAGAAGAAAACTCTAGCTGATAAAACTTATCCTCGATCTTGTCCGGAGGAAAAGGAACTGTGCCGAAGAAAGAATCGGAAGATTGCATATCTATAAAATCGGATTTCAAAAACGAAAGTCAATTCGGATCTGAAATGATTGTGTAAAAAAAGGATGAGCAGTATAAATTAACTATGTCTTCCATCTTTTTCGAACGCACTTGTTCAAGTGATTAGAAAAATGGAATGAGACTTTTATTATGTTAAGAGCAATATGTGGGTCAGAAAAATTTCTTTCTCTAACCCAAGAGGATTAAGCAGTTACTTGCTCTAATTCTTCTAATGCTTTCTTTTCTTGCTCCGCATTCGGAGGAGTTCCATGCCATCCAGGATTATTTTCCATGAAGGAGACACCTTTTCCGAGTACAGTTTCGAAAAGAATAATGGTAGGAGCACCTTTATAAGTTTTTGCTTTCTCGAAAGCAGAGATAATCGATTCAATATTATGACCATCTGCTTCTAATACATTCCATCCGAATGCAGCAAACTTTTTGTTTAGAGGTTCCAGGTTCATTACATCTTTAGTGAATCCGTCGATCTGGATCCCGTTCTTGTCCATAAACGCGATCAGGTTATCAGTTTTGTAATGAGCAGCGGATTGTGCCGCTTCCCAGGTCATACCTTCTCCACATTCTCCGTCAGAAATACATGCATATACTTTGTAGTCTTTTTTAGAAAGCCTTGCACCTAAAGCGATCCCAACTGCGACAGAAAGTCCCTGGCCAAGAGATCCGGAAGAGCTTTCGATCCCTTTTAAATAACGGGTAGAAGGATGTCCCTGTAATTTGGAGTTTATGTTCCTAAAGGTTAGAAGTTCAGATTCAGGAAAAAATCCAGCCTGAGCCATGGCAGCATAACGTACAGCGCATACGTGACCATTGGAAAGGATGAGCCTGTCTCTATCTTCCCAATCCGGATCAGTAGGTTTATGATTTAGGACCTTTTTGTATAATACTGCGTAGATATCCGCAAGTCCAAGAGGACCTCCCGGGTGACCGGATTTTGCCGCAGTGACCATTTTGATCACGTTTTTGCGGATATTATTAGCGAATATTTTGATTTCTTTGGTGTCTTCCACGTAAGCAAGCTCCGGTATTAATTCGAGCGGAACAAAAACAGTCCCGATAGATAAACGAGTGTGTATAATGGTAGAAAAATAAAATGAAGCTTCCTATGGAATTCTTTTTTTCTAGTCAGTCCTGACCAACCCATGAGTAACATCAGAATAAGTGTGATAGCTGCAATCGCTCTGTGAATATCTATATACAGTTTATCAACAGTAGCGATAAGTCCTGACTGCTCTATCCCTGGTCCCAAATATTTTAAGCCGAGGAGATAAACTGCTGTGCTTAAATTGAAAAAGATCCCTCCCAAATTAAAGATCCTATGCAATCGGTTGTTTCTAAAACGAAACCAATACCCCGTATAAAAAAGAAGGATAGAGAGAGTCATTCCAGTATTGATTAGAAAAAGAGACATCTGTCCAAAAGACAATATTAGAAAGCTGGAGAAAATCCTTTTTAATCGATTGACCCGACAAAATCATTTCGAAAACTGTCTCTTGAACGCTGCCTTAGCTCAATTGGTAGAGCATCTGATTTGTAATCAGACGGTTGTGGGTTCGATTCCTATAGGCAGCTCGTTCATTTTTCGAATAAGATTGACCAGCCACCCTGAGCAAAAATAATGGCTTTCAACAACGGGTAGGTACTCAAGCGGTCAACGAGGGCAGACTGTAAATCTGCTGGCCAAGCCTTCGAAGGTTCGAATCCTTCCCTGCCCAAAAGTTTCTCCCTTTCCCCTTACAATTAAATCCTAATATACGAAAAAGTCCGGAAGGATTCGAAGCTTGCGAGCGAAAGCATTCATAGCGACCAATAGGGAGCGTAAATGAATGCGACTCGAGCCATGGATGGCGAAGAGCGCGAGCAAGACGCCTCGGAGCCCAGTCGCGCAGGATGCGAGACTGCGTAGAGGCGAATCCTTTATTAATACAGAATGCTTAACCGCGAATCCGAAATCTCCCATCCACAAACCTTTCCTCATAACCTTACTGAACATTCTCAAATTAGTACGCGACAGCGATCGCAGCGGAAATCCGGCAATGCACCATAAATGG